>CAZOZX010000005.1:0-47232 GCA_964584415.1 uncultured Syntrophomonas sp. | reverse complement strand
GTATTGTGGATAAACTAAACCAATTAGCAGTCATTGCCGGTGACGAGAATCAGGTGATGGAAGCGAAAACCGAAGAGCTGTGGCTCAGGATGGTTCAACCTGGGATGGATTCCACCATAAATATGGATAATCAGATACTATTAGATTTACCGCGGGCCTTTCAGCGCAGGATCGTGAAGAAGGCTTTAGATTTAACTGCAGCCGCCGAATGGAATATGGAAGATGTAGAAAAGATATTGGACTTGAGCGCCAGGGAAAAGGTCGGTTCCGCAATAACTCTGCAGCTAAAAAAGAAAGTTCGGGTAATAAAGAGTTATGATAAAATTATATTTACCACGCAATTGCCGGATAGAGCATATTTTTTGCATGAGTTATCGGTACCTGAAACAGTCCAAATCGATGCTGTAGGTCTTGCTTTCCAGATTAAACTGGTAAACCGGGAGGAGTGTAATTTGGAACCAGGGGCAATGTATCTGGATTATGAGAAGCTGCCCAGTCCCATTTATTTGCGTTCCCGACAGAATGGTGATTACTATCTTCCGGTTGGGATGAAGGGTACTAAAAAACTCAAGAAGTACTTCATTGATCAGAAAGTACCTTATTATAATCGGGACGGGGTGGTTCTCCTAAGCGGGGCAGGTCACGAGATATATGCGGCTCTGGGATATTTTATATCCAAGCGCGCATTAGTAAATACTGATACTGAGCTGGTACTTGAAATCAAACAGAGGCCCTTGTAAGCGGATTTTGTTGTCTGGCAAACAAACTTTATGCTAAAATATACCAGACTTTGGCACGTTTTTATTACTGGTTTAAGCAATACAGGAGGTAATTAATTGGACAGAGCCCTGAAAAATATCGCTATATATGTTTTAATCGTTTTGTTGGCTCTTTTTGCGGTCAGGTTGACATCTAATTCGGATGTTAAACCGCAGCAGCTTACCTATTCCCAATTTTATGCCCATGTTCAGGCTGGCAATGTGGATTCAGCCAAGGCCCAGGTTGATGATTTGGTCTACAACATTACCGCTTACATGAAAAACGGTGCGGTAGTGCAAGTCAGTGCACCCAAAGAGAGCGATATAATTCAAGTAATGCAAGCCAATGGAGTTCAGCTGGATACTCCCCCGGTACCCCCGCCAAAGTGGTGGGTAAGTGTACTAAGTACGCTTCTTCCAATAATCCTGTTGATGTTCCTGCTTATTTTCATAATGAATCAGACCCAGGGCGGGGGTAATAAGGTTATGCAATTTGGCCGCAGCAAGGCGCGGCTGATGAGTGGCGAAGAGGTCAAGACCACCTTCAAGGATGTAGCCGGGGCCGAGGAAGCCAAAGAAGAAATGGCTGAAGTGGTAGAATTCTTGAAGAATCCGCAGAAATTCGTCAAAATTGGGGCAAAAATTCCCCGTGGAGTTTTATTGTTCGGGGCGCCTGGAACTGGTAAAACCTTGATGGCTAAAGCCGTGGCCGGAGAAGCTGGGGTTCCGTTTTTCTCCATCAGCGGTTCAGACTTTGTAGAAATGTTCGTTGGGGTAGGGGCTGCCCGGGTTAGGGATTTATTTGAGAACGCTAAGAAGAACTCACCTTGTATCGTTTTTATTGACGAAATTGATGCAGTTGGCCGGCAACGTGGCGCTGGATTGGGTGGAGGACATGATGAAAGAGAACAGACCCTCAACCAGCTATTAGTGGAAATGGATGGGTTCAGTACCAACGAAGGTATTATAGTAATGGCATCCACTAACCGTCCGGATATCCTGGATCCAGCCTTACTCAGACCAGGTCGGTTTGACCGGCATATCTTGATCGACCGGCCTGATGTCAAGGGTAGAGAGGCTATATTAAAGGTCCATGTACGGGAAAAACCCCTGGCCGAAAACGTCAACCTGGAGATATTGGCCAAGCGCACCCCGGGATTTACAGGCGCGGACCTCGCCAATATGGTCAACGAAGCAGCCCTGTTGTCGGCCCGCAGGGACAAAGAAATAATAGGCATGGAAGAATTAGAGGAGTCTATCGAGAGGGTTCTCGCTGGTCCCGAAAAGAAAACCCGGGTTATATCGGAAAAAGAGAAAAAGTTAGTGGCTTATCACGAGGCCGGGCATGCGGTAGTTGCGTATAACTTGCCCCATACGGATAAGCTGCATAAAATATCGATTATTCCCAGAGGACGTGCGGGAGGCTATACCCTTCTGCTACCCGAAGAGGATCGCAATTATATAACCCGTTCCTATATGTTGGATGAAGTAGCCACCTTACTGGGAGGCAGAGTGGCAGAAGCCATTGTGCTGCAGGATGTAAGTACGGGAGCCCAGAACGATTTGGAGAGAGCCAGCAGTATTTTGAGGAAAATGATAACCGAGTACGGCATGAGCGAAGAACTGGGACCTCTTACCTACGGACATAAAAGTGAAGAAGTCTTTTTGGGACGCGATATCAGCCGCGATCGCAATTATTCTGATGCGGTGGCGTATGCCATTGACAAAGAAGCCAAAATGTATATGGAAAATAGTTATAAGAAGGCAGAGACTATTCTGCGCACCAATATGGATCGGCTGAATCTGGTTGCCGAACAGCTTATTGAAAAAGAAACGATAGATGCTGAGGAATTTGAAGCAATCATGAAGGCGACACCGTTAAGCACTCCGACGGAAGCATAAGCATTTTTCATTAATATTTTCCTGAATAGTCTACAAGGTAGGGGAAAAGACTAACGGGGTAATTTGTTTTGTGGGGGTTTAGATGAACGGACACCACGCGGTACTCATATCCAATCGCCAAGAGGCGGAGCGACTATTGGCGGAAGTCGGAGCCAGCCCGGCAGGAATTGAATTTATGATTCCTAAAGGTGTCTTTAGATGTATCAAATTAAAAAAGGTATCTAATCGCGCCGCCAACATAATTAAGCAGGAAATGCTCTCTAAAGGGGGCGAAGCCGCCGTAGCCAAGGAAGCTCTAATCGGTGACGGCGAACATGATATGCTCTTGTTGGGGACAGCCAGACAATACCAACGGTTGTTGGAAAAGCTCCGCATGCAGCCTTTTGGTCTTAAAAATATAGCGCGGGAAATTGAGATTATTTTGACCAACTTGGAAATAAGCGCCTGGAACATTGAGCTCGCTAATGGGCGCCAGATGGAGTTTGGAACCCAAACTAAAATTATGGGGATTCTAAATATAACGCCTGATTCCTTCTCGGATGGTGGGCGTTTTTTTGATCCAGATAAAGCCATAGCCCGTGCCCTGGAAATGGCTGAAGAAGGTGCCGACATAATTGATATTGGGGGGGCATCTTCACGTCCGGACTCACAAATGATCGATGAGATGGAAGAGTTAAGGCGTATTCTGCCAGTGGTGGAGAAGTTGGCAGGACATGACTTAATAGTATCAGTGGACACCTTTCGGGCCCGAGTAGCGGAAGCAGTGCTGGAGGCCGGGGCTCATTTGATTAATAACATTGGCCTTTTTACCATGGATCCTGATTTGCTGGAGGTAGTATCCCGTCGGCAGGCTCCGGTGGTATTGATGCATAATCGCCTGCAAATAAATCCCAGACAAACATACGGCAACTTGATTGATGATATAATGGCAGAATTGCAGCAGGCAATCGCTCAAGCTGAGGCTGCCGGTCTAGCTGCAGAGAAAATCATAATTGATCCCGGTTTGGGTTTTGGTATGACCCATGCTCAAAGTATGATGCTTTTGAAACGCCTGCAGGACTTTCGCAGTCTGGGCCGGCCGATACTGATCGGTGCTTCGCGTAAACGTTTTATCGGGAATGCACTGGATCTGGATATTCAAGATCGGTTAGAGGGGAGTATAGCCGCCGCGGTTATAGGTGTAATCAACGGGGCTAGTATTTTGCGGGTTCATGATGTACTGGAAACCAAGCGGGCGGTTCAGATGGCCGATGCGGTGAGGTTGGCAAATGGATAGCATAATCGCCAAAGGCCTTACTTTCATGGCCTGCCACGGCCTGAATGAACAGGAAAGAAAACAGGCCCAACCATTTAAGATTGACCTGGAGATGTTTGTAAACCTGGAATTAGCCGGGAACACTGATCGAATTGAAAACACGATTGACTATGCCCAGGTCTTTGATCTGGTGAGCAGAGTTGTTACCACAACCAATTTTGACCTCATAGAAGCGTTGGCAGAGAAAATAGCAGATACACTCTTGGCCTCGTTCCCGCTAATGAGCGGGGTAGAGGTTACTGTTTACAAACCGGAGGCACCGGTCCCAGGAGAATTTGATCACTTCGCTGTAAAAATATTCCGTTTTCAAAAATAAAGTCTTGCTCTTCCATTTGTATTATGCTAGTTTATAGGTGCAAAAAGATGAAAGCTAAGGTTTATGTTGGTCTGGGTTCAAATGTTGGCGATAAAGAAGCAAATTTAGCCCAGGCCCTTTGTCTCATAAAAGCCATTGATGGCGTAAGAATGACCAGGCAATCATCGTTGTATTTAAGTGCACCTTGGGGTAAAACCGACCAGGATAATTTCATCAATCAGGTTGTGGAATTAAAGACCAGCCTAACCCCCATAGCATTGCTGCACGAATTACAGGACATCGAAATTAAATTGGGACGCCAGAGGCAAGTACACTGGGGTCCCCGTAGTATAGACCTGGATATTCTCTTGTACGGTAGGGAGAATATCAACCTGGAGGAACTGCAAGTTCCGCACCCATATCTGATGCAACGGTTGTTCGTCCTGATCCCTCTCGCGGAAATAGATCCCGAATTGGTATTTCCGGATGGATCGAAGATTAGTGAGGTGTTAGTCAGGCTAACGAATAGCGCTGATGTCAGCGACTTACGAAAACTTTAGAGTGATAAATTCCCATCGAAGCCCCTGTTCTGAAGCTGCTTATATCTCAACGAGAACAAGACTGTGAATGACAGGGAGGGTCGACGCTTTTTTCGTCCCGTTTTTTAAGTGAGGAGGATGATCCTTGGCTCAAGAAATAGGTATTGTTGGAGCGGGAGTGGTGGGAACCGCAATGGGTGTGGTTTTAATGGCACAGGGCTATACGGTTATAGGTATACATGATATCAAGCCGGAAGTCGCCTCTCTATCCGCAGCCAAAATCGGTTGCCGCACCTATTCAGACCCAGGGGAACTATGCCGCCTAACTGATTTATTTTTCATAACTTCCAATGATAGTGGCATTGAATCTATTGCGGATATTCTGGCGCAAAGTAAGTCATTCCATCCCGGCCAGACGATAGTGCATATGAGCGGAGCTCAGTCTTCGCAGGTTCTGGATAAAGCTAAAGAATTTGGTGCCAGGGTATTGTCACTGCATCCTTTGCAGTCATTTGCCAATCTGGAAGGGGCTATTGCCAACATTCCAGGATCGGTATTCAGTATTGAAGGTGACCAGGAAGCTTATGACATTGCCATCGAGTTAGTGGAAGCCCTGGGCGGTGAATATTTCTTTATAGATCGCGATGCCAAACCACTGTATCATGCTGGGGCATGCGTTGTATCAAATTACCTGGTTACACTTCTGGATCTGGGTACTAAATTGCTTGAATCGGCTGGTATTCCAGCCAGCGTCGGTAGTCATGCTTTGCTGCCTTTGGTGTACGGAACCCTGCGTAATGTAGAAAGGGTAGGTATTCCAGCGGCATTAACTGGCCCAATTGCCCGAGGTGATATATCAACCGTAGCCAGGCATCTTCAATGTATAAATGATGTAGCTCCGGAGCTGGACAGGTTATATAGAATACTTGGTTACTATACAGCACCGATTGCTGAGGCTAAAGGTACTATTGGAGAAACCAAAAAGCAAGAATTCCAGAAATTATTCATGGGGGAGTCAGATAACCATTAGAAAGAGACCAGATAGCAAGGAGGTTACCGAATGGCACGAGTCACAACTGCGACAATTCGTGAAAAAAAGCTGAAAAAAGAAAAGATAACCATGCTAACTGCCTATGACTATGCTTTTGCAACCTTGGTAGACCAAGCTGGTATAGATATGATCCTGGTGGGCGATTCATTAGGAATGGTCCAACTGGGATATGAGAATACATTGTCCGTAACCATGGATGATATGGTTCACCATACCAAGGCCGTGGTTCGGGGAGCCAAAAACTCGATGATAGTCTCTGATATGCCATTTTTATCGTACCATGTTTCGGTCAAGGATGCGGTTCGCAATGCGGGGCGTCTTATTCAGGAAGGTGGTGCCCAAGCAGTAAAATTAGAAGGCGGCGAAGAACGCCTACCGGTGGTAAGGGCGATCTTGGACGCTGAAATACCGATCGTAGCTCACATAGGGCTTACCCCCCAGTCGATTAACCAATTTGGAGGTTTTAAGGTGCAGGGCAAGGACCTGGAAACAGCCCGTAAACTTGTTCAGGATGCGAAATTACTGGAAGAGGCCGGTGTTTTCTCGATAGTCCTGGAGGGAGTCCCCAGCGCTCTAGCCACCAAGATAACCGATTCACTAACAATTCCAACCATAGGGATCGGAGCAGGTAAAGATTGTGACGGCCAGGTGCTGGTTATAAATGATATGTTGGGAATATTCCAGGGGCATATACCCAAGTTTGTAAAACGATTCGCCAACGTTGGTCCTATGATCATCGATGCATTTAAGGATTATAAAACGGAAGTGGAAGCAGGTACTTTCCCGGGTACTGAACATGGCTATACCATCCAAGACGATGTATTAGAAAAATTATATTAGGTTGTGGGTAAGAAAAATGCAGACATTTAATATAATAAGCGAAATCCAAACCTGGTGTTTGGAGCAAAAAACACAAGGCAAAAAAATCGGACTGGTACCAACCATGGGATATCTGCACCAGGGCCATCTGGCCTTGGTAAAGGAAGCTCGTTCCCAATGCGATATAGTAGTAGTTTCGATATTCGTAAATCCAATTCAGTTTGGGGTGGGTGAGGACTTTGATGACTACCCGCGTGATTTGGAAAGGGATAGCGAATTGCTGCTGGAGGCGGGAGTCGATGCACTTTTTGCCCCTTCAATACGGGAAATGTACTCTGCCGGCTACTCAAGTTATGTCGATATTACCGGGGAGATAACCGAGAAATTATGTGCTCGTTCCCGGCCTGGTCATTTCCGGGGGGTGACCACCGTGGTGAGCAAACTGTTCCATATCTGCGTGCCAGACGTGGCATTTTTTGGGCAGAAAGATGCTCAACAGGTTATGGTCATCGAGAAGATGGTCAAAGAACTAAATTTCCCCTTGAAGATTGTCAGAGTGCCTATCGTTAGAGAAGCGGATGGCCTGGCAATGAGTTCCCGTAACGTGTATCTTAGTCCGGAGCAGAGAAGCCAAGCCCTGGTTTTAAGCCAATCCCTGCAAAAAGCTCGTGAGTGTATCCTGGGAGGAGAGAGGAATGCCGACCGAGTGAAAAAGTTATTAGAGGGGATTATTAATGCCAGCCCCGAGGCCAAAATCGATTATGCGGAAATTTATGATGCTGAGACTTTGGCTGATGTCGGGGACATTAATGGTCGGGTATTAATCGCCCTGGCAGTAAAGTTCGGAACAACCAGATTAATTGATAACCTGATTGTGGAGGGATTCTAATAATGATGCGGTACATGCTCAAATCAAAGATTCACCGGGCGGTAGTTACTGAGGCTGATCTTAATTATGTGGGCAGCATCACCATCGATAGAAATATCATGGATGCAGCTGACATAATAGAAAATGAAAAGGTAACCATAGTCAACAACAATAACGGTGCCCGTTTTGAAACCTATGTTATTGAAGGCGAGAGGGGATCCGGCATAATATGTCTAAATGGGGCGGCGGCCAGACTGGCAGTGCGGGGGGACATCGTAATTATTCTTACCTATACCATTCTGAATGATGAGGAATGTCAGACCCATCAGCCTAGATTAGTTTTTGTAGACGAAAAAAACGCCATCAAGAAAACCTGTATAGGTAAATATGAGTAACCGATCCCCGGTTTGGTTACGGGTTCAGTCAGGGCTAGAGAATCATAATGTAGTATCAAGGGCAATGGAAGCGCCAGTTATGGCCATAAATTCTGGGTTCTGAAGGTGGAATATGATTACAACAAGATATATAGGGGAGTTGGGGAAAAACACTCCCCTATTCTTTACGGATTTTCTTATCATAGGTAGTGGGATCGCCGGCCTGTTTACCGCTCTGAAAGCGGCTGAACATGGTCATGTAGTAGTATTGACCAAGAAAACCCTAAAAGATTCCAATACCGGATTAGCGCAAGGCGGTATTGCAGCAGCCGTACATGAAGAGGATTCCCCTTTTCTGCATCTGGAGGATACTTTAGAAGCCGGGGCTGGGCTTTGCGATATTGCAGCGGTCGATGTTCTGGTCAGCGAAGGCCCGGACCGGGTAAGAGAGCTTATAAATATTGGGGCTTCTTTCGACATGAAAGATGGCAATATATCCTTTACCCGGGAGGGCGCTCATGGCAGAGCCCGCATTTTACATGCAGCTGATGCTACCGGCGAAGCTATCCGGGTGGCCTTGGTAAACAAGTGTATCCAGAACAGCAAAATTGAGATTCAAGAATATCACTACCTGGTGGACCTGCTGGGCAATGATGAACAAAAAATTTGTCATGGGGCACTAGTACATGACGGGCAGACTGGCCAACAAATGGTCTATATTGCCCGTTCCACCATAATAGCAACTGGGGGGGCAGGACAACTCTACCAAAACACCACCAATCCTGACATTGCTACTGCGGATGGTATGGCGGCTGCTTTTCGAATGGGTGCTGCTTTGGTAGACATGGAGTTCATTCAGTTCCATCCCACTGTACTTTTCAGCTATGAAACCCAGCGTTTTCTAATTTCTGAATCGGTTCGCGGAGAGGGAGGTACATTATATAATAACCGGGGCGAAAGGTTCATGAATAAGTATTCCTCAATGTTGGAACTTGCTCCCCGGGACGTTGTGTCAAGGGCTATTTTGAGTGAATGTACCGCCACTGGCAGTGAGTATGTGTATCTTGATATGCGGAACATACCCGAAGTGAGAAACCGATTCCCCAATATCTACAATACTTGTCTGAGCCGTGGAATTGACCTGGAAAAGGACATGGTCCCGGTTTCACCGGGAGCCCATTACATTATGGGGGGCATAAAAACCAATACCCGCGGAGAGACAAATATTACTGGTTTATATGCCTGCGGCGAAGCTGCTTGTACTGGAGTTCATGGTGCTAACCGCCTGGCCAGTAACTCCTTGTTGGAAGGTATCGTTTTTGGAGAACGTATTGTAGCCAACGCTGGAGAAATAATGTATCATCGGCGGATCAAAGAGGATGAGATTTATAAAAATTTCGATCACAACTGGGTTCATCACCCACCTGGCCAAGGCATCAGCCCGGCTGCAGCCAAAAAAGAGATGCAGGCCACCATGTGGAACAAAGTAGGCATTATTCGCGAACAAACCGTATTGAAAGAAGCGGCTGCCAAAATAGAGGAGCTTTTCAATAACCTGACCCGCGGAGACGATCCGCTGGCCTACATGGAAATGATTAATATGCTGACCGTTGCCCGGATAGTTGTCCAGGCAGCCCTGTGGCGGCGGGAAAGCCGGGGTGGACATTACCGGTCCGATTATCCCCACCGTGATGATCTGAATTGGATCAAACATGTTAGCTTTGTAAACTTATAACCTGCTTTTGGTAAGGTTACAAGGGCAAGGAGGATAAGTCATGGAATATACAGGTCTGGGAGACTTGATAAAACGAGCCTTGGAAGAAGATGTGGGCCACGGCGATATAACCACTGACAGCCTGATATCGAGTGAGCAAAGGGCCAGGGGATTATTCGTGGCCAAGACCCCAGGTGTTATCGCCGGAATTGGAGTTAGTAAGGCAGTTTTTACGTACCTCGATCCTGATACAGAATTCGAAATTCTAAAAAATGATGGGGAAAAAGTTGTACCAGGTGACGTAATTGCAGTGGTCCAGGGTAAAACCCGGATCTTGCTGATTGCGGAGCGGACTGCCCTGAACTTCTTGCAGAGGTTATCTGGCATCGCGACCAAGACCTATAAGATAGTAGAAATGATAAAGCATTCATCCGCTCAACTGGTGGATACTCGTAAGACCACACCCGGATTAAGGGTACTGGAGAAGTATGCAGTCAGAGTAGGAGGGGCTCGCAACCACCGCTTCGGTCTGTTTGATGGGGTGATGATCAAGGACAACCACATTCAGGCCACCGGCAGCATCACCCAGGCAGTAATTACCGCCCGGGAGAAAGTCCCCCATACCGTAAAAATTGAAGTGGAAGTCGAGAATATGGTGCAATTGAATGAAGCTTTACAGGTGGGGGCGGATATAATCATGCTGGATAATATGGATACCTATGAGATGATCGAAGCCGTAAATATTGTGGGCGGAAGAGCCATCCTGGAGGCTTCAGGGGGAATAAATGAGGGTAATGTAGCCGAAGTAGCCAGGACTGGGGTAGACTTTATATCGATGGGGGCTTTGACCCATAGTGCTACCAGTCTCGACATTAGTTTTGATGTGGTTCAAGCGGAGTAAATCAGAACGATTGGCAGCAGATATAAAGTCTAAGTATCAAAAGCATTGGATAGTGGAGGAAATGCTATGATAACTGTATTTGATGTGGGTAATACCAATATTGTTATCGGGGTTTTTGAAAAGGATAAACTCTTGACCCATTGGCGGATTAGAACGGAAGCGCAGAGAACCAGCGATGAGCTAGGGGTCTTGATGTCTTCATTATTTAAATATGAGGGGCTTTCAATGCATTCTGTTTCCGGGGTAGTGATTTCGTCAGTAGTGCCTCCCTTGATGATGGAACTCCATGCCATGATTGAACGCTATTTTGGTTGTAAACCGCTGATAGTAGGACCGGGAGTCAAAAATGGACTGGCCATTAAATATGACAATCCCCGTGAGGTGGGCGCCGATCGGGTGGTAAATGCCGTCGCTGCCCTGAATAAATATGGCGGGCCATTGATTATTGTTGATTTCGGTACGGCAACTACCTTCTGCGTAATAAGTGCCGGCGGAGAGTACCTTGGAGGGGCCATAGCCCCCGGGATAAGAATTGCCACTGATGCCCTGGTTAACCGGGCTTCTAAACTTCCTCGGGTTGAACTGATTGTTCCTAAAAGCGTAATTGGCAAAAATACGATAACCAGTATGCAAATAGGGATAATGTATGGTTTCGTGGGTCAGGTCGAAGGAATTATCAGTCGTATGAAGAAGGAAATGAGCGGTAATCCCCAGGTTATTGCAACCGGGGGATTGGCCCGACTAATAGCCAACGAAACAGATCAAATCGACATCGTTGACGAATTTTTAACCCTGGAGGGTCTGCGCATTATTTATGAGTTAAACCGGGGGGAAACGTGTTCACGATAGGAAGTGTTGAGCTTGCTAACCGGGTGCTTCTGGCACCCATGGCAGGGGTTACCGATAAAGCCTTTCGAATCATAGCTAAATCATTTGGATGTGGCCTGGTCTGCACTGAGATGATCAGTGATATGGGTCTGGTATACGGACAGAGCCGGACCCATCGTATTGCTAATACGGTTGGCGAGGAACGCCCGGTTATGGTACAGATATTCGGCTCCCATCCGGAAACGATGGGCAAGGCGGCGGCTATTGTAGAATCCCAGGGTGCAGATATTATAGACATTAACATGGGCTGTCCTACTCCCAAGATAGTGCGAAATGGGGAGGGGGCAGCATTATTGTTGAATATACCGCTCTGCCAGGCCATTATCCGGGCGGTGGTCAATGCGGTTGCAGTGCCGGTAACCATAAAGATGCGCAAAGGTTGGGATGATTTTCACCCCAGCTTTATGGATTTGGCTAAAGTGGCCGAGCAAGAAGGTGTAGCGGCTATTACTGTTCACCCTCGTACCCGTATGCAATTTTTTTCGGGATCAGCTGATTGGAGTGTCATAAAAGCCGTAAAAGAATCAGTCAGCATCCCGGTTATAGGCAATGGTGATATTCATTGCGCGACAGATGCTCAAAAAATGTTGGTTCAAACCGGTTGCGACGCAGTCATGATTGGTCGTGCCGCCCTAGGGAATCCGTTCATTTTTCGTGAAACCATAGCCTTATTACAAGGTGAGCAGCCTCTGCTTCCTCCAAGTCAAGCTGAAAGGGTAGAGACTGCTTTGCGGCATTTGGAGCTGGCTATACAGTGTAAAGGAGAGTGGGTTGCGGTACGGGAGATGCGCAAACAGCTAGCCTGGTATATAAAGGGCCGGCCCGGCGCTTCTGAACTGCGGGCTCAGTTAAATCAAGCATCGAGTAAGCAGGAAATACTTGAGATAATGCAATCTTTACTCTAGCAATTTCAATGAAAACATATAGCAAGATTCCCACTGTCCATCAATTACAATCACTTCATTTACATAACATCCATCTACCCCGCTCTTTTAGCTCTCATTCAAAATTAAGAAACGACAGCTCTCCCCTATCAATAGCATCAGCAGAGTGCTATAATGTGCTCAAATTTGTGCTCAAGGAGTCAGTCATGGATACAATCCGCATTCAGGATAAGATAATAAGCCAGCAGAAGATCAATAATGCCATAACCAAGATTCTGCAGCTGCGGGCTCGGGGATTTTCCCAACAAGAGGTTGCGGAGCGGATGTCGGTGGACCGGACCTTTATATCCCGCTTGGAAGGCATAGGTGAATTGCGCAAGGGCAAGACTATTGCTTGTATTGGATTCCCAATTAAAAATAAAGTGGAGATCCAGGCGGTTTTGGAGAACGAGGGTGTGGATTTCATTTTTCTTATGACGGAAGCTGAACGATTGAATTATGTAGAAAGCCGCTCCGGCAAGGAAATGTTGAACGAACTTATGGCCATGATTGGCCAAATGCACTCGTTCGAGGTTGTAATCGCCATAGGCTCGGATGAACGAATAAAGTTGATCCGAGGCCTCCTCGACAGTGAGGTCATAACTGTCGAAATCGGGACCTCACCGATAACGGAAGACAAATGGGTAGATGCAGAAGAAATCCGAAAAATACTGGCGGTTATCAAATCTGCCCGCTAAACCAGCAACTATAATATAGGAGGCTAGAAAGTGAAACATATTGTAAGCGTCAGCCTGGGTTCATCCAAGCGGGATCATGCCTTCGAAACCGAATTTATGGGGGAACAATTCCGCATCGAAAGAATTGGAACCGACGGGGATTGGAATAAGGCCATTAAGCTCATCCAGGACCTGGACGGAAAGGTAGATGCCTTTGGGATGGGCGGCATTGATCTCTATGTACAGCTGGGCGGCCGGCGCTATGTAATCCGGGATGCCAAAAAATTTATGGCTGCAGCCAAAAGGACTCCCATGGTTGACGGCAGTGGTTTGAAAAATACCTTGGAACGGAAATGTATTCTGGACATTCAAAAGGATGGCATTTACGACCTGCGGGGCAAGAAAGTATTGATGGTCAGCGGGGTTGATCGCTTTGGGATGGCCGAGGCTTTTGAAGAAGTGGGTGCAGAACTTACCGTGGGAGATCTCATTTATACTATCGGAGTACCTATTCCGCTTCACTCCCTGAAAAGCTTGCGCATGGTCGGCCGACTTATCGCCCCTGTAGTTGTACGCTTACCGTTTGATATGCTTTACCCAACTGGAAAAAAACAGGAAGTCATAATACCTAAGTTCTCAAAATACTATTATAATGCAGACGTCCTGGCCGGTGATTTCATGTATATTCGCCGCTATTTACCGGAGAGACTGGAGGGGAAGATTGTAATTACCAATACCACCACCAAGGATGATCTGGTTTTACTCAAACAAAGGGGAATAAGCAAAGTCATTACTACTACCCCGGACATGGGCGGGCGCTCATTTGGTACTAACGTGATTGAGGCACTAATGGTCAGTTTGATGGGCCGTCCTCTTGATCAGATAAAACCAGATGACTATTATGCCATGCTGAAGGAGCTCAACATGAAACCGGGGGTAACAGAGTTGGAGAATTGGAGTGCTTGAACTAGATTTTGCCTTTTTTAATATGCGCGACATCAACCGACAGGGGCTCGCTAACCGGAAACCATTTCTGGACAGGCTGGCCCCATTGCTATTTCTGCCGCGTGTGGAACGATTGATATATTTTGGCCGCTTGGGTTTAAAAGGATGTAATTTAACAATGCCCTTGGGCGAGGGTAATTGGTATATTTTGAACCAGGATAATCGCGGTAGGATGTTGGCTAAAACCAATGCCATCCTGAATGATTATGCTTTGCCCCGGATGGGTGTTGATCGCCGCTTAAGGAAAGTTTTTGACAACGAACCGCATCAGATTTCCTTGTTGTTTGGGGACCGGTTTATAAGTATTCTGGCCGCGGTTTTGATAAATGAAGCGATATCGCGGCATGATATTAGAAAACTGGTCTTAGTAGGCGATATACCTTACCTCAGTGCACTCATTAATACTATATCAACCCATCAGTTACCTATATCAATACAGAATTATTACCCCAAGAAGTATGAAATTATGGTTCACCGTTTACTATATGAAGAAGGTCTGGCAATTAGCAACAGCTACCTGAATCCAAGTAACTGGAATAAAGGTGACCTGGTATTGTCGGTCGAAGCTGTTCAGGGTACGATTTCCATGGCCTCGCCCCAAACGTTTTTGATACGCCTCGATGATGACTGTACTGGAGTGGCGCCAGAACTGGAGGAGGTATTACGGCAGACCGGAATGAATCCACAAATGTATAATCTGGCTCCGATTTTAGAAAGTTGTCTATTGTCGCAGGCAGGAAAACCTGACTATAATGGAGAAATTAAGTATCTCGACCGGGATTTTATGTCAGCTGAACTGCACCAGGAAATGATTGAGGCTGGTAACCATCTGGGCATGTGGGAGCCATTTCTTGACAAGGTAGGTTGATGTCTCTATAATTATGGCATTGCCTCTCAGGAGGGCAGGTGCTTTGATATACAGCCATTCAAGCCGGTCATCAAGAATTTTTTCCGGCAGTGAAAGCGAGTATTCAAAAAGAATTTTAATAGTCAATACACCTTAGTCATCTATGCCTGTAAATTCGCCTTTTTGGGGCTTTTACAGGACATTTATGTTAGGAGCGATATTAATGGCTGAAAAAGAAGAAAGAGAAATAATATTAACCAAAGAAGGCCTGGCCAAACTTGAAACCGAGCTCGAGACCCTTAAGTCCGTACGCCGGGAAGAGGTGGCGGAACGGATAAAACAGGCCATTGCCTTTGGAGATATATCCGAAAACTCTGAATATGAGGATGCTAAGAATGAGCAAGCCTTTATTGAGGGTAGAATCATGTCCCTGGAACAAACCTTAAAAAAGGCTCGGCTGATGGAAGAAGGCGAAATACGTACCGATGTTGTATCGTTGGGATCGCGGGTTAAACTTAAAGAGATGAAATCTGGGCGGGAAATAAACGTAACCCTGGTATCGTCAGTAGAATCGAAGTTAAGGGATGGTAAAATATCAGACGAGTCTCCGGTAGGAAAAGCAATTATGGGTAAAACCGTTAAGAGCACCGTAGCGGTTGATGCACCATCCGGAATCATCAAGTATAAAATACTGAAGGTAGAAAAATAGATCAATCAATTATTTTAAGGAAGAGTTAAAATGTCAGAACAGGAAATGAGCACCAGTGAACTGAAACAGGTACGTTTGGACAAGCTTCAAGAACTCCGCGATATGGGTATAGACCCGTTTGGGACCCGCTTCGAAAGGGACTGCAATGCCCAAACAATAATTGACGACTTTGAAGCTATGGAAGGGCAAAAAGTAAAACTGGCGGGAAGGATCATGTCCAAACGCCGTCATGGCAAGGCGGGGTTTGCTAATTTACGGGATCTGTCCGGTGAAATACAACTTTATTTTCGTAAAGACGATCTGGGCGAAAGCCTGTATGAATTGTTCAAGAAGCTCGATATGGGGGATATACTGGGAATTGAAGGTTTCGTTTTCAGGACCCAAAAAGGCGAGATTAGCGTTCATGTCGAGAACTTTACATATCTAAGCAAATCACTCAATCCCCTGCCGGAAAAATGGCATGGCCTCAAAGATATTGAAATGCGATACCGGCAAAGATATGTTGATCTTATCGTTAATCCAGAGGTCAGATCGGTATTTATTAAACGCAGCCAGATAATCAAAGAGATACGTAAATATCTCGATGAACAAGGATTTCTGGAAGTAGAAACACCAATGATGCAGCCCATTGCGGGTGGCGCGACGGCCAGGCCTTTCATTACCTACCATAACTCCCTGGACATGAATTTGTATTTGCGCATTGCTCCGGAATTATATCTGAAGCGGTTGCTGGTCGGGGGAATGGAGAAGGTTTACGAAATTAATCGCAGCTTTAGGAATGAAGGCATCGACACCAAACACAACCCGGAATTCACCATGCTGGAACTCTATCAGGCCTATGCTGACTATGAAGTTATGATGGATTTAACCGAAAACATTATAACTTCGGTAGTAGAAAAAGTATTTGGAACCTTGGTGGTTGAATTCGAGGACCAGGAGATTGACTTTACCCCTCCCTGGAGGCGTATCACCATGCTGGAGGCTATTAGGGACTGCACTGGGTTGGATTTCAATCTTATCAAAAGCGATGAAGAGGCCAGGCAGGCGGCTATACATATGGGACTCGAGATTGAGTCTCGCCAAACCAGGGGAGAAATTATCAACGAAGTTTTTGAAGCCTTTGTGGAGAAAACACTTATCCAGCCAGTCTTCATATACGGACACCCGGTGGAGTTGTCACCATTGGCTAAACGAAATGCTGAAAATCCGCAGTTTACCGACCGGTTTGAAGTATATATTATGCAGCGTGAGATAGCCAATGCTTTTTCCGAGCTTAATGATCCGCTCGACCAAAGAGATCGTTTCCAGAAGCAGGTGGAAAAGAGAGCCAGTGGGGATACCGAGGCACATATGATGGATGAAGACTACGTCAACGCCTTGGAATATGGAATGCCCCCGGCGGGAGGTCTGGGTATAGGTATAGACAGGCTGGTTATGCTTTTGACCGACTCCTCATCGATCCGTGATGTAATATTGTTTCCAACCCTGCGCAAGCGAGATTAGCTTCCTACAAAAATCAAAATACGACGAAAAAAGCGCCATGAGGCGCTTTTTTAATTAAAAGGGTGCTTCGGTCTGCCGAAAAATGTCCCGTGCACACATCGTAGCACCGCAATTTAGCAGGCTGCTATTTTCCCGTATAACCATTCACCTAATTTTATTATCAACAATGCCCCAAATCCAATCAGCAATCCAATAAGCAGACCAGCCAGGGTGCGGTTAACCGAAACCATGACTGCGGTAAAAACATGACAAAAAGAATTAACCATCGAAATGCTGCCCATCATTACCCCCAGGCCTAACACTAAAAGGATCAGGTCCTGGCGGTATTTCTTATACCAATAGATCATGACCATTAGGGCCGGATAGCCAATCAGCAATTCCTTGAAACGGGGCCGAGCCAGGAAGATGCTTTCCAATATCTCCCGCATTTTAATTTCCAATCCGGACACGGTTACCATTGCATTGCCGCTGCGGCCAATGTAGTAGTATCCAGCAGCCCCACCCACCATCAGCAAAGCCAGTACCAGGTAATTAGGCTTGTCGAGAAGGAATGTGATCGCTTTGTCCTTAAAATTATTGAACCCGACCATAGCACTGATGTAATTGAGCAGGAACAGTAAAAGCGGAGCCAGGAATGATAGTTTCACCCCGCTGAAAATGAAGACATTCATTATATAACGTATGTCAGCCAGGTTAGTGACTACCGTATACATTCCTATTCCATTGATACCCAGGATAATAAGCAAAGAAACCAGTAACTGTAGCAGATAATTTTTAGTGCGATTACCTTTCAGGTATATCAGCAGTATCAGGCTGGATAAGGATGGATATAGTATCGCCGCTACCAGGGCATAGAGTTTTGAAAAATCTGCTCCCAGCAGCAAGTTAACAGCTATACAAGCTAGCCCACCGGCTAGCCACCAGGCCGCCGCCCAAATTAGTTTGAGCCGGGGCTTAAAAAGATAGAGCAGGTATATGGTGCCGGCCAGGAAAAGGCTCAAAGAGACCATCAAACCGTGTAAGGGACCGGGGACGGCATTAGACAGGGGACTCAAAGATGAACCCACCGTAAATCCCTTTGAACTTATGGTGATATGGAACCGACCGATAGTTTCTATTGTGTCATTAAGGTTACGGGAATAACTCAGTTTTTGGTCTTTAAATGGCACTACATACATGATGCGAATCCCGCGGTCGATGATCCCACGGACCCAGCGATAATAACGTTCATCAACGGTGGTAACAAATTCGTCGTTGCTGGTCGAGTATACACGGTTGATTGAATAACCAGTTGATTCCATGATTTGATCCAGACCGGCTTGTTTGTAATACTGCAGTTGGGTGGAAGCTTCGATAATGCCTATGGTGAGATGGTTTCTCGTTACCCACTCACTGATCCAGTCTACGTTGTCGGCCGATCCATAGAGATCATTTCCGGCGAAAATAACATACTTTACTCCATATTTGGTTGCCATCTGGTCGTACTCAGTCTGGTATGCCGTGTTGGAGCCCATATTGCTTCCTGGCCGCAGAACGATATCAAAACCACTTGCTTTGAGCCTGGTGAGCAATTGATCGTCAAAGCCCAGGCGGGCATCCAAGTCCCTGCTGACTGGTTTATTTTTGTCAGCGGGACTGGGTTCAACGTAAATAGTTCCTAATTCGGCATTGATAATGAAATAGGAGTTACCATTCAAGTTGAATGTAATTAACTCCTCGGGCAGGAAGCGGGCGGTCAGCCGCTGCTGCAAAAAAGAAATTATCTCAGGATCTTCAGCTATAACTACCAGGTTTGATGGGCTGATAAATTTTCCCTCAATTATTTTCATTATCTCGGACCAAAGCATTGGGGAAGCCGAAGCAGTCAATGAAGAGAAGTCACCATAGGATGAAACCAGGACATCGCCGCTATAAGCCAGATCGCGCAGGGTAACCTCGCTAACCGCCAAGGACCCAGCCCCAGCTGCTTTAAGTCGCTGCAGCACTGTATCAATGTCCATATTGGCGGAATTGGCCGATCGTTCAAATTCGCGATAATCGGCTGCTGTTATAACCGTCTTGTTCCGGGCCTCATTACTGGTGCGTATTTGAACTCCGCTATAGGACAAAACCAGGGCTATAAGCAGTAAAACCCATAACCAGCTGCTTTTACTTTTTATTAAATCCGCCATTATTCAAGAAGTCCTCCTTTTAGGGCTTATTACTCTCAAATTATATCCCAGACCCATCTTTTTGTTATACAGTTAACATATTTAACTTTCTTTTAAGCCCATGATACTAGTACGTACCGGGCCTAAATAGGATATGCCGATATAGGCCAGACCACTCGCTGCCAGTGGCAATATGAAAGCTAGGCCTTTGATATCCAGCCATTTACCTAATAAAATCACTGCCAGCATACCGGCTACCGGCAACAGCAGTTGTATTGTGAATGTGAGCAGTTCTTTTCCTAAGAAACTGCCAATCTCCCGGTGAAGAAGAATTCCTATAATAATGGCATAAAGAAGCATTACCACCGAGGTTGATACCGAGATGCCTATAATGCCATTAGTCCGGAACAGTATTAGGTCGAGGACTATTTTCAAGGATATGCAAATAATGCTGGCCGTCATGGGAATATGGAATTTCTTGAGTGCATAATAAACCCGGTTAAAGATCTCCTGGCAGGCATAACCAATAACCCCAAAACTATAACCTAGGAACGCCAAAGCCGTAATAGCGGTAGATTTATCGGTGAATGCACCTCGTTGGTATACTAATGCAATTAGTTCTCGGTTATAGAACAAAACCAGTATTAGGTACGGTACCAAAATAAACAGCAGAATCTTGAAAATATTCTTTAAAAGCGCCCGAATGCGATCTTTGTCGCCATCCAGGCAATATTGGGACAACCGGGGAAAGACAACCGTCGACATGGCGACGATAAAGACACTGGTCACTGTCACAAAAAGATTGCTGCCAAAACTCAGTGCAGCTGTCGTCCCGGCCGGCAAATGGGTGGCAAAGGAACGGTCAATAATGAGACACAACTGCAAAAGAGAATTACCGAGTAAGATAGGAAGCAGTTGTTTAAAGAGAAGAACGGTGTGCTCATTCTTGAAATCAATCTTTCCCCAAAGCTTATATTTTTCCTTTATTAATATCGGCATCTGAATCAGGAACTGCAATAGCCAACCCAATGTAGTTACATATCCAAGTAGAACCAGATCATCCCCTTTAACCAGCAAAGAGGTAATAACGAGCAGATTGAATGGGATACTGATCGACGCAGATAGCATAAAATGACTGTGCACCTGCAGAACCCCCGCGGTGACATAGGTGAGGCTGACAAATACCAGGGTAGGGAGCATAATCCGGGTGAGAAGCACCGCTAACCCAAACACATCATCGCTGACCCCAGGAGCGATTAAATTAGTTAAGGCGGGGGCAAATACTATTCCTACTAGCGCCAATCCGGTCGCCACCAGAGTAATTTGGGCAAGGAGATTTGAAAGGTATTCGTTACGCTCTTGTTGGGTGCGGTTGTTAATGTAATAGGTTAGATCAGGAATATTTACGGATGACAAAGCATTTCCGACACTAGTAAATAGGTAACCGGGAAAACTAAAAATAAGCTGAAAAAGGTCAGTTAAAATAGTCGTACCGAATATAGAAGCAAACACTATATCCCGGGCAAAGCCCACGACTTTTGAGATGAATATTACTCCAGAAACGCCTATGAAAGCCTTGCCGGTTTTAGGGACCTCTTTACTCATTTCAAAACCTCGATCGATGTTATTTGATCTGGATCCATATCGTTAATTATTACTATTTATTAAAGAAAGGGCCAGACGGGCATTTTGAACTGCCTTAGTCCGGCTCTCTTCAGCCCGCCTGCTAATATGAGCCTGTAGTTTTGTATCTTCCAGCAAATTATTCACCTGGGTAAGCATAGTCGAAAAGTCATTAGCCAAGGGCTCCAAGCCAAATGATTTCAAGAAGGACTCCACTTTAGGATCGTAAGATATACCAGCGAAGGGTATTCCCCGGTTAGCAGCAAAAATCAGCGCATGCAGACGCATGGCTATCATGAGCTGCAATTGATCAATTAAGGCCAAATGTTCCTGACTCATCAGATGTTCATCCACTATGACCGGTTCGTGGGTCATTAGGTCTGCTACCCGCTTAGATTCGACTATATCGTCCGGATAGGACATTGCCAAAAAGACGATCTTAAAACCCCGGGTAGCCAACTGGTCAAGAAGTCTGGCCAAATTCGGTTGATAACCCTCTAAAGCCTTCCATTGGCGCACTGCTACGCCCACCAAAGGTTGGTTCACTATTTGGTAGGCTCTGAGGAGGCGTTCAATCCTATTCCTATCTCTTTCCTCTGGCTGCAGTGAAAACACCGGATCAGCGGTAACTGACAACGGAGGACGGGTAATACCCATTTCTAATAGTAATTGACTGGAGGCTATGTCGCGCAGGGTGATCAAGTCAACCCGATTCCCAACCAGGCGCATAAGGAATTTACTGAAGGGGCGATTAATCGGGCCAACCCCCTGCGCATAGAAAACCACTGGTTTTCGAAGAAGCTTGGCCAGTGCTACTACGCTTATATAATAAGGAAGTGAAAAGGGGCTGGTTATATCCTGAAAGATGCTGCCGCCACCGCTTATCAGCAGGTCAGCAGACCTGAGTTCCCGTATGACCGTCCAAGGATTTTTGTAATAGACAGCCCGGAAACCATGTAAAGTCGAGGTTTTGCTGGGACTCCCGGAAAACACCACAAATTCTGCATCTGATTGCAGCCTTTTTATAGATGAGGTGATGGCAGCTAGAAGCGCCTCATCACCAGCATTATCGAATCCATAGTAACCTGAGAGCGCAATCTTCATATCAGTGGGTCACTCCCAAAGATTTAATAGCCGGACGATTCACCAATTGATTATAACACTACTATCCCCTTTTATAAAAACATAACTATCCGGGTTACTTGGAAGTGCAGATACTCAAAAGATCGCTAAAACGACCAAATATTTGGTATATGGACAACTTTCCGCGCTGGTGTTAGAATAAGCCTAGATTCCTAGGGGGAGGAGCAGTATTGTTATGCCCATATATAAACTAGCCTTTTTGATGGCGGCGGCTAGTGGGATTGCTTACTTTTCGATGCCATATGTTATTCAAATAGCCCACCGTCTGGGTGCAGTAGACCAACCCGAATCGCGTAAAGTTCACAGCCGGATTATGCCAAGGCTCGGCGGCCTGGGTATTTTTTCGGCATTTTTTATCATATTGCTACTAGGTGTGCAAGTTTCTCAGCCGATTCTCGGTATAATGGTTGGAGGCTTGGTAATTTTTATGGTGGGTTTATTGGATGATGTGTTCCAACTGCCGGCCATAGTAAAACTACTAGGCCAAAGTGCCGCATCAGTTATAGCCATTTATTTTGGTGTCGTTGTGGTTTTTGTAACCAATCCTTTTGATGGTCCTATATACCTGGGCTATTTGGGAATTCCGCTGACGTTTCTTTGGATCGTCGGGATAACTAATGCTATAAATCTTATTGATGGCCTGGATGGTTTAGCGGCAGGGGTTGCGGTGATCGCGGCAGCTACCATGGGATATGTTGCTTATACCCAGGGGCAACAAGTAGTATTTGCGGCTGCCTTTATATTAGTTGCCGCGATATTAGGGTTTTTGCCGTATAATTTCCATCCTGCCCGCACATTTATGGGCGACTGCGGATCGAACTTCCTGGGATTTATACTGGGATGCCTGGCGGTCATGGGCTTAACCAAAAGCACCGCAGTAATTTCTTTGTTTGTACCGATCGTAATTTTGGGGATACCCATTTTTGATACCTTCTTTGCTATTATCAGGCGCATTAACAATAAAGCGCCCATATTTATGCCGGACAAAGCTCACTTGCACCATCGCTTGATGGCAATTGGTTATGGACACCGAAGGACGGTATTAATAATATACGGCATAAGCGGATTTTTCGGGATGGTGGCAATCCTGCTAAACTCTATCAATCGCCCGGGTGCTACCTTCGGGTTAGCTATACTGCTTCTGTTTATAATAGCTGGGGCGGAAAAGATAGGCATGAGGACCGGCGGCAAAACGATTGAACTGCCCAAGCAAAAGAGACCCGTGACTAACTCGAATATGTAGGTTGATGGTGGAGCCTTACTGATCAACCGTTAGGTTAATGGAGGATACAGTGAAACTATTTTTGAAGAAAATTTTTCTGATAGCGATAGTATTCGGCCTGTTTTTTGGGGTTGGATGCGGTATAGCCGGCATGCTTGCGCCAAATTCCCAAACCGTAGCTACCGATACAGCTCCGGATACTAAAATTGACGACAGCAAAAGGACCAATATCTTATTGCTGGGGGTTGATGCTCGAAATGGTGAGACCATTTCCAGATCGGATACGATTATCCTGGCATCGATTGACCCTAAGCAGAACAAGGTGGCCCTTGTGTCCATTCCCCGTGATACCAAGATCAGCGGCAGTTCAGTTGGCGGTATGGATAAGATAAACTCAGCTAACGTAACTGGCGGACCGGAGTTTGCGGTTGAAAAAGTCGAAGAATTGATGAACGAGAATATCGATTACTATGTAGAAATCGATTTTGAAGGTTTTAAGAATATAATTGATGCTCTGGGTGGAGTTAATATCGACGTTGACCAAAAGATGTACAAGCCCTCTGAGGGGATAAACCTCAAGCCAGGATTACAAACTCTCGATGGCGATGGAGCTCTGGCTTATGTACGCTTCCGTGATTACCCTTTGGGGGACATAGAGCGGACCGAACACCAGCAGGTATTTCTTAAGGCCTTAAGCCAGGAAGTTCTCAAACCTTCAACCATTGTCAAGCTGCCTACTCTGGCGAAAGAAATCCAAGCCAACGTAAAGACTAACCTGGGGCTAAAGGATATGTTAAAGATTGCATCCTGGGCGCCAGGATTTAACAGTGAGTCCGTGATTGCCCAAACCTTACCCGGTTCATTCTATAATCAGCGCAATGCCCAGGGGATTTTAACTGCAAGCTACTGGATCGCTGACAAAACTAAAACGGCTACGCTTCTTGATACCATGCTGAACGGACAGACTGTGGCCGTAGTACAGGGGTCATCAACTACAACCACTAAAACAACCACAAACAGTACCAATATTACAACACCAAGCAACAGTACAAGTGATAAAACCGGCACCCAAACCGGGGACAATACCACCAGTAAAACACCAACTACCAGCGGAACGAGTAAGACGGGCAAATCTTCAACTCAAACCATTACTAAAAGCAGCAAAACCAGTCAGACGGGCAGCACCAGTCAAGGTACTAAAATTTAGTCTTTAAATTTTAATTGATTTGTTGTGGAGAAGGCGACTGCCTTCTCTTTTTCTATTGTGTATGGGATATTATTACTTATATGATGAACTGACTGACGAATTCAGTAACATTATTACCATAGAAATAAGCATGCAATAGGAAAAATATTGTTAATGTCTATAGAAAAAATAAGGCCTGATTGATATAATGATAAAGGTAGAATATGGCAAACGCATTCAACAAAATAGACAGAAAAAGGCAAACCTATCGGGAGGTAGGGACGCAAAGCCACGGGCCTAAAATTTAGGCAGCCGGGTTACCGATTAAGGGACCAGGAAACCTGCCTTGAGCATAAAAAGCGCAAGCAGGTTTTTATAGTTATATTATTTGCGCTTCTATTTTGTTTTCTTGGGAAGGCTCTATTGCTCACTTTTTTAACCAGATCTCATCGTATTATAAGTATAAAAGCTAAGAATGCGGCGTATTATAACACTCCTAAACCTTTGCTTAATCCCTAATTTAATATAGTGATGAAAAAGATAAAGTTATAAGGATGGACGGATTGGTGCGTAAGCTATCACAGCGGATTTTGTTTATGTTACTGGTGGATGCATTGCTGATTGTGGCAGCGATGTTTATCGCTCTGCTACTAAGGTTTGATGGCGTAATTCCAGCTCAGTACCTGTATTCACTGTTCAACTTAATACCACTTCTCACTTTGATCAACCTGGGATTCCTGCTTGCTTTCAAATTGTATGGCAGAGTATGGGAGTATGCCAGCTGGGGCGAGTTATTCTCCATAATTAAAGCCACTACCTGCAGCACCATCCTCATCGTAGTAATTATCGAAGCCATAAAACTGAAAGGTTTGCCCCGATCCGTCTATATTATGGGTTGGCTGTTTACCATCCTATTTATTGGCATGTCGCGCTTGTGGGTACGGATAAACCGTGATTACTTCCACCACATTAGAGAAAAGGGAACCAGAGTGCTGATAGTTGGAGCAGGTAGTGCCGGGGCAATGCTGGCACGGGAGATACAGACCAACCCCCATATGGGCATGGAGGCAGTAGCTTTTGTGGATGACAATCCTGAGAAGCAGGGCCGAATGATGCTGGGGTTACCCATCAGGGGAACCCGGTATGATATTCCCGAACTAGTCATTGACCTACAGATCGAAGAAATTATTATTGCAATGCCTTCAATAAAAGGTCCACCGATGAGAGGGATCATTAATATATGTGAAGAAACCCCAGCTCGGCTAAAAATACTACCCTATTTATACCAGAGCAGCCAGGGATCAATAATCTCTCAAATAAGAAAAGTAAATATGGAAGACTTGCTGGGGAGGCATCCGGTTCAAATCGATTTAAAGCAAGTATGCGGCTATCTACAACATAAAAATGTGTTAGTGACCGGAGGAGGAGGTTCCATCGGTTCAGAGCTGTGCCGGCAGTTGTTGAAGTTTCAGCCCCGTCAGTTGATCGTTCTGGATGCTAGTGAGAATAATCTTTTTGATATTGAGAGTGAATTACGGGCAGTTGGTTGGAAGCAAGGTTTGGTTACACATCTTGCAGATATTAGAAACCGCGATGCTATGGAAAATTTATTCCAGGTGTACAGACCGCAGGTTATCTTCCATGCAGCTGCATTCAAACATGTACCGATGATGGAAAAGCATCCCGAAGCTGCCCTTGATAACAATGTTCTGGGAACACACATAATCGCAAGATTAGCTGATAAATATCGATGTGAAACATTTATTCAGATCTCAACCGATAAAGCGGTCAACCCTACCTCGGTCATGGGGGCTACAAAAAGGCTGGCAGAATTGATAATAAAGGATATCAACCGTGCTTCAAGTACCACATTTGCGGCGGTACGCTTTGGCAATGTTCTGGGAAGCCGTGGAAGTGTTATACCTACTTTTGAAAAGCAGATAGAATCAGGTGGTCCCATAACCGTTACCCATCCGGATATGACCAGGTATTTCATGACCATTCCGGAAGCGGTTGAACTTGTCATTCAGGCAGGGGCAATGGCTCGCGGGGGGGAAATATTCGTGCTGGATATGGGTGAACCTGTCAAAATTGTTGACTTGGCTCGGGACCTTATCAGATTGTATGGATTGGAACCCTGGCGCGATATTGACATTGTTTTTACAGGAATCCGTCCAGGCGAGAAACTCTTTGAGGAGTTGTTTTCAAACCGGGAAGAAGTGGCTGCTACCCGTCATGAGAGGATATTTATATCCCGCAGAGAAATTGAAGAGGCTTATTTGGACATAGACAAGAACATTGAAATTTGGATTAAGGAGACTGCCGATACCAGGGAAGCGGTGATCAGATTGCTAACAAAAATTATTCCAGAGTACCTTAATGCTGAATTTCCAAAAACCAGCCCAGTCAAGGTTATTCCTATGAAAGCTGTCCAAAGGTAAAATTAGTATGTAATACCATCATAGGAGGTGCTTTTGGGCTGATAGATATTCACTGTCATATTCTGCCGGGAGTAGATGATGGAGCAAGAGATATAGAAGCATCGCTCCACATGGCTGAAATCGCTGAAAAAGACGGAATAGATATAATTGTAGCTACCCCTCATGTCCAAACAGGTGTTTTCAATAATCCTAAACTAAGCATTCTCCATTTGGTGCGAAGGCTGAATGACATTATTACTGCTAAAAATCTCAACTTGTCTATATTGCCTGGGGCAGAATATCGTTTGGAAGCTGATTTACCACAACGCATGAGAAATGATGAGTTATTGACTTTAAATAATAACGGTCAGTATTTGTTGGTTGAATTGCCATCAAATTTAATTCCCCCGTATACAGAGAATATTCTTTATGAAATACAACTTCAAGGGATAATCCCGATTATCGCTCACCCGGAGAGAAATGCTGTAATAAGCAGAAGGCCGGATTTTCTATACTCCCTGGTTGAGAGGGGTATGCTGACCCAAATAACTTCAACCAGTTTAGTGGGTTCGTTTGGGAAAAAAGCACAGAAATCTGCTTGGACGATCATATCGCACGGAGCTGGTCATGTGTTGGGATCAGATGGACACTCCCCTACAGGGCGCGCTCCGTTTTTGTCGGAGGCTTACAGATTAATAGAGCGCCGTTATGGGAAACCGTATGCTAATTCGCTTGTTCATGATAATGCTGTTCGCATTCTATCTGGGGAGTTGATCAGCGCATTACGAAAACCACAAAAGCAGTATAGCTGGCGAGGACCGTGGGGCCTTTAAATCCAATGCAAGGACTACGGTAGATAAAATAGGTAAAAGTTAATTCAGATACACTTATATATAGAGGAGGCTGTAGTATTGATACATACTACTCGAAACCTGAACGTTTCAGGGGATGAAATAGAACTAGACCTGCGCAAAATTCTAAAAGTAATGAGAAAATGGAGCAGGCTTATTGTGGTAATTACTCTAATGACGACGGTTGGATCAGCACTGATAAGTTATTATGTAATGACCCCTGTTTATCAAGCCAAAGCTCTGCTAATGGTTACGGTTGCATCAGATAAGCTGCAAACAACAACCAACCAGGTAAATAAAACTGATCCCAAAACCGGTACGACGGCCCCTATGCCTGTACTGACGATGAATACGTATTTGGGACAATTGAAAAGCGAAGCATTAATAAAAAGGGTTCAAACCCAGCTTGACTTGACAAATTCGTCAATTGGTAGTATTTCGAGCAAAATCAGCGCATCAATAGTAGAAAATTCCAACTTAATTGAGGTAAAAGTAAGCGATACTGATCCCCAAATGGCCCTTGCGATTGCTAACGCAGTATCAGAACAGTATCTAGAGCTAATGAGAGAATTCATGTTTTCATCGGTAGTAGTTATTTCGCCGGCCAATTTGCCTACCTCGCCAATTAAACCGAATAAACAACTGAATACTATCGTGGCATTTATTTTGGGCTTTATTATTTCTGTTTTATTGGCGTTCTTGTTAGAGTATTTGGACAATACACTTAAGACCGCAGACGATGTAAACCGGGAATTGGGGCTGACGGTTTTAGGGCTTATTCCCGTTTTTAGTGAGCACAATACCTGGCAGAATGGACTAGGAGGCGCTCATGGCCAGTAAGCTTAGAAATTTGGATAAAATAAACCCGGCTCGTGCTTTGATTACCTTTAAAAGTCCAAGATCGGCTGTTTCAGAAGCCTATCGCGTGTTGCGAACCAATCTGGGTTTTGCCAGTATCGATAAACCGTTTCGCACGGTGTTGGTAACCAGCTCATTAGCCCAGGACGGCAAATCCACGGTGGCATCCAATCTGGCTGTAGTGACTGCTCAGGCGGGACATAAGGTGATTTTGGTGGACGCTGATCTTAGGAAACCCACCCAGCATAAAGTTTTTGAAATGCCTAACAGCACAGGTTTTACCAACTGCATATTCAGCAATGCAGATCTTGAAAAAACCAGTCACGTGTTGAGCCTTGAAAATCTCAGTGTGTTGACTAGTGGTCCCCTGCCCCCGAATCCAGCTGAGATACTGAACTCCGAGCGGACCCGAATTTTCTGGAGCACCCTAAAGGCCAGCTATGATTTCGTCTTTATTGATTCTCCACCTGTTTTGGCAGTAGCTGATGCTAGCATTTTGGCTTCTCAGGTTGATGGAGTTATTTTTGTGGTGCGTTCGGGAGTAACCCGGAATGAGATCGCCAGGCAGGCAAAGGAGCAATTGGCGCAAGCCAACGCTCGATTCATAGGGGTGGTGATGAATCAGGCCAAAGTAGATACTAGTAATTATTACTATTAGAATCCGGCGGATTGGGACAGCCAAATATTACTTTTCTATATAGGTGTTGCACGTATGCCCTTCTTTATTGCATGCCTATTCGTATATCAAAAAGCCACTAAATTATACATAGTATGGAGGTAACAAACAAATGAGTCTTCGGGTCTGGTCATTACGACGGTGTTTTATGATTGTATTCATCTTCCTGGCTGCGGCGCTGATTTGGACCGGATTAAACCACGGAAAGGTTAGTCTGGCGAGCAGTAACAATGTCTATATCACAGAAGTCAACGAAATCGATCTTGGCCAATTAGGCTTGGTTGATGCAGCCGGCTTTTTATCACCTAATAGCAGCGATTTTCAAATTATTTCATATAATAACAGGTTGAATTCAACGAAGGTCTCTACTGTCTATTTGTACGGTAGTGGGACCAGCGGATCGGCTGATATTGCCGGTAATAATCTGGATCCCATTAATATAGCTTATGATGGCAAAAATGATCGTTTACTGGTTATTGATGCATCGGGGCAGCGAATAGATGCAATATCCACTGATAATGGAAGCATTAATCCTTATAACCTTAATTCCTTTGATATACAGGGTTGGCACCTTGACACACCTCGCGGCTTGGCAATAAATCCGAAAAACGGTGAAATATTTATACTCGATCAAACTGGCCCGCGCATAATTAAAATAACTCCGGTTATCAATGAGCGCCTGGATAGGGCAGACGTTGAAATCATTGATCTGAGAGATCTCGGATTCAAACAACCGCAGGGTTTGGCTGTAGACGAATCCACCGGAAATCTGTATATCCTAGACCGGGCGGATAAGTTGCTTTACGAAATAACCCCGGGAGCTCACGTTGTATCGGTTAGGGATTTGGCTGCATTTCAGCTTATCGACCCCCAGACCATAACAATTGCACCCAGCCTGGATCAGACTGACGAAGAAGATACCACCAGCCTATATATAGTGGACCGGCAGCATAAAATGAAAAACAGAGCAACCAGGGAAGCTAGCATCCTCGAGATGTCTTTGCTTGGACCCAGGACAATGGTAATGGCAGACACGTACACTTCTAACCTAATAAATACCATTGATACGTCACAATTCCTACCGCCTTGTCCTGATCCTTGTGGAGTTGAATATATTGCAGGGTCAAACAGCCTTATGATTGTTGATTCCGAAGTAGAAGAAATGACTATTTGGGCTGGCTCCAACCTTTATGAAAGCTCCTTATCCGGCGAACTCCTTAATACTGGTTCTACTACTTCTTTCACCCCGGAACCGACTGGAATTGCATATAATCCCACCAACCAACACTATTTCCTCTCAGACGACAGATACAGTGCCCGCAAAGTGTGGGAGGTGGCTACTGGTGCGGATGGCTTACTGGGAACGAGTGATGATAGCAGAACCTCATTTAGTATGGCTAGCCTGGGCAGTAATGATCCCGAAGGAGTTGCCTATGATCCTGAAACCAATTCGGTCTTCGTTGTGGACGGCGTAAATCGAGAGGTGTATACGATAAAGCCTGGTCAGGATGGGCTTTTTAACGGAATCGGAGACATCGTTTCACAATTTGACACAGAGGTCTTAGGAGTGCTAGACCCAGAAGGCATTGGTTTTAATCCGGCCAATGACCATGTATACATTGGAGGCAACAAAATCGGCGAAACCACGATAGCTGGTGACCTGGTACAGATGATTGATATTTCGGGGATAAGACTGGGGCATCTTGGCGGGTTAGGTTGTGGGGTGAGCAGTACCGACCCCAATGCTATGTCCTTGTATATCGCCGATCGGGTTGTGGACAATAATGATGACCCTGCGGAAAATGATGGCAAGATTTATGAACTTTCCTTACCTCATGTAACTGAAAATTATCCGCCGGTTGTGTTAATCAGCAGCCCCCCATCATTCTCGTCGTTTGGCGAAGGTCAGAGTATTGAATTTGCGGGTACAGCCACTGATTTCGAGGAAGGTGATCTGGGGAACAACCTAGTCTGGTCGTCTTCAATCGATGGTCAGATTGGTACTGGGAAATCATTTGCCATTTCCTCTTTGTCGCTTGGTACACACACCATAACTGCTGCCGTGACTGACAGTCAGGGACTCCTTGGTATAGCCCAGCGGCGGGTTACAGTAACAGCGGTCAATCAGGCTCCCGTGGTGGCAATCACTCATCCTGACAATGGAGCCAGTATTACCTTTGGAGAGAATCTAACCTTCAGCGGCAGCGCCACTGATGAGGATGGTGACTTAAGTGATAATCTGGTTTGGTCATCTTCAATTGATGGCCAGATTGGTACCGGCAAAACATTTGCGACTCCCAGTCTCTCGATAGGCACGCATACAATAACTGCAGCGGTATTTGATAATCAGGGACTCGAAGGTTCTTCCCAGGTAACCATTACCGTAGAACAAAACCAAGCCCCGGTAGTGACCATTACCAGTCCCGAAAATGGTGCCAGATTCACTTATGGAGAAAGCATTACCTTCAGCGGCAGCGCCACTGATGAAGATGGTGATTTAAGTGCCAATATAATTTGGACATCTTCACGTGACGGACAGATAGGCAACGGGAGTACACTTGCGATCTCCGATCTTTCGATTGGTTCCCATACAATTACAGCAATGGTAACAGACAGCAAAGAGATGAAAGGTTCAGATCAGGTTGTTGTTACCATCGAAGCAGCAAATCAGGCCCCCGTGGTGGGAATAACCAGTCCCACGGATGGAACCAGCTATTCCAAGGGTCAGAGTATAAGCTTTAAGGGAAGCGCGACTGATGAGGATGGTAATTTGAGTGCCAATCTGGTCTGGACATCTTCACGTGATGGTCAGATAGGGAAGGGCAGCACCTTTGCGGTTTCCAGTCTCTCAGCTGGCACTCATACCATAACAGCGGCCGTAAAGGACAGCCAGAATACACAAGGTTCAGATCAAATAACTATAACGGTAAAACCAACCGTCACCATAAAGCGTTTCAGAGCAAACAATGACACCTTTGTGACTCGCAGAAATCCCAGCTTAACTTCTGGTTCGAGTGTGACTATTGAATCAAACAAGACTGCCTCAGATACGCGGACTATTTATCTTAAGTTTACGGTGAGCGGATTAACAGGAACAGTAAGGAGTGCCAAGTTGATGCTGTGGGCGACAATAAATGCACCCTCCGGTGGATCAGTATATTCGGTATCAAATTTCTATAAGGGGACAAGCACTAACTGGATAGAAAGTAGATTATGTTGGAATAATGCTCCTTTACTTCCTGGAACAGCACTTTGTTCAACCGGAAGCGTTGCCGCCAAAACTTGGGTGGAGTTTGATTTAACCGCAGCTATTGATGGGAACGGCACTTACAGTTTCGCATTGTTGAATGATTCCTATCAACTCGCCAAGTATTATTCGGATGAAGCTAACGCTACCTACAGACCATCGCTGGAAATACAAGTGGAAAATTAGGGCAGAGTCCGATAAGGAAGGAGGGCAAATTAATTTGCCCTCCTTCAAATTAAACCAGACAGAAGAATACCATTGGCAGAAATAAAATGTATTCAACCTAACCTAGGTATATGGATTGGGTGATAATTTGAGTAATAAAAAGCATATTGTCACTGTGGTCAATTCTATTACTGAGACCAGTATGCCCTATAATGAATTTGTTTGTTGCAGGAACAGCATTGATCCCTTTTATGAACAGAGCGTGGTAGTATGCAGTAATAATATTCCGGGTACAATTGAAATTCCCGACGGAATACGAGTCTATCTGGTGGGCAGGAACCCATTTAAGATACGCAAAATAATGCACAATATTCAAAGAGACTGCTATCAACGGCAAGCGAAGTTAATCATTCATCTGCATCAACCGGTTTCCGCAGCATTATTCTGGGTTGGTACTTCTTTTGGCAATTATCGGCGAAATACCGTTTTTACTGTGCATAGCCTCTTCTATGCTTATAGTATCGGGAATAGAATTATGAGTTCCCTATCGATTTTAATGGCAGCCAAAGTAACCTGTGTGAGCCAAGCTGCCTATGAAGCAATGCCTGCTTGGCTCAGGAGAATCAAAAAAGATGACATCCGCGTCATACAAAATGGGGTTGACCTTGGGCGTATTGATAAGGCGGTGAAGCCAAATGAGGAAGCCGACGATACAAACAGACGATTGATCTACGTGGCTCGGATGATACCTATAAAAAACCACCGGTTTCTTATTGAAGTATTCTCGGAGCTTAGCAACGGCAAACTGATATTGGTTGGAGCCCAGGATAGGAATGGCGAGATAAGGCAAATGATTGAATCTTGCCAATTGGGTGACCGGGTTGAGTTTACAGGACTAATCCCGAGGGATGAAGTCTATCGGAGGTTGATGGAAGGGGACATTTATGTTTCGCCATCAACGATAGAAGGGCTACCGGTGAGTTTATTAGAAGCAATGTATGCCGGACTTCCAGCTATAGTATCAGATATTCAGCCTCATTTGGAGATCAGCGGGCAATGCCCATCGGTATTGTCGCTTCCATTTAACAAAGGGCAATGGATTGATGCATTGAACTATTATCTCGCCATGGATAGCAATAAGTTGAAACAGATTGGGTTAGGTGCCCGACAATGTGCCCGGGAGAAATTCTCTCTTGGTGCAATGTTGAAGCGATACGATAGTATATATGAGGAGTTATAAGAAGGTGCCATGCTGCAATCAATAAAGAATACGCTGTCCATGTTAGATGCGAAGAACATCGTCTATTGTCACTGGAAAAGCAATCAACACCTTGGAGAAGCTCTCAACGGCAATACTGATTTAGATATACTCTGCAAAGCGGAGCAAAGGGGTAAGGTGGATGAGGTATTAAACCAGTGTGGTCTTAAGCGCTTTCGATCCACACCCCTGATGCAATACAATGCTATCGAGGATTTCATAGGGTTCGACCGGGATACAGCTAGGATCTGGCATCTTCATCTGCATTACCGTTTGACCTTGGGTGAAAAACACCTGAAAGGTTACACGACTCCGTGGGCTAATAGCGTATTAGATAATAGAATTTATGATAATAGTCACGGTATTTACTGCGCGTGTCCTGAAGATGAATATTTTCTGATTCTATTACGAATGGCCCTGAAGTTACGATGGCGGGATTATTTCCGCGCGATCAACCAGGATAGTGTTGCCGAAATCAACTGGTTAAAAGAGAGAACTCGGAAAGAACAGATAGTCGCCATAGCACAACACCATTTGGGTGATACATGCTCCCGGGAATACGCTCGATTGCTTGATTGCGATCTAAGAGATAACCGTGAACTGTTTAAATTACAACAACTTTTATGGCCGGCTATGAGGAGATTTTCGGCGTACAATAAATTCACTTCGTACATTTCCAGGACCCGAAGGGAGCTTGCTTGGCTGGCGGGAGGTGTTTCCCGACGCACTGGTATACAAAGAAATGTTCCCAGCCGACGTGTTTCGCCATCCGGTGGAGCGGTAGTGGCGATTCTAGGCTCGGATGGAGCAGGCAAGTCAACGACTATCACCTATATTACTAAAGAATTTAGCAAAAAGATCGATGTTAAAAGTGTTTATTTGGGGAGCGGCGATGGAAGCAGCTCAATTTTAAGAAGACCCCTACGATTTATTGCCCAAAAGGTTAGCCGGCAAAGAATAATCCATGGTGAGAACATAGTAAAGGAAAATCCAAAACCATATAGGGCAAGAACATACCGGGCTGCCAAAATAGTATGGGCCATTTTTTTGGCTCAGGAAAAAAGACAGAAGCTCAAGCATATAACTAAGGCAAGAAATAATGGTATTTTGGTTGTAACGGACCGGTATCCTCAAATAGTAGAGATGGGTATCAATGACGGGCCCTTGCTCCATAGTCATATTGACAGCCCATCGAAGATATTAGACCGAATCGCCAGATGGGAAAGGTCTATATATGAGAGCGCATATTTAAATCCTCCGGATTTATTAGTGAAGCTGGTTGTGCCAACCGGTGTTGCCCTGGATCGAAAACCAGGGATGTCGGCGTCGGTAATCGAAACTAAAAGAGCTGTAATAGAGAGAATAGATTTAGGCACGAAATCAGTTGTTGTTGATACTACCCATGACAGGCTTATTACCTTTGGTGAAATAATGGAGCATATATGGAACACATTGTAAAACAAGGTGTCATTCTTGATTTTTACGGTTTACCCGGCAGCGGAAAGACCACATCAGCCCATATGCTCGCAGATGCCCTCCGGTGCAAGGGATATAAAATCATAGAACCCATTTATGAAATTAACATCAGATACAGTACCAAAAGACGGATCTTTGTAAAAATAGGGGCAACTATTAGTTACTCGCTAATGAATTTTAGGTTTATTTACAATCTGTTTGAGCGGTTGCCAAGGGGATGTTTTCAAAGCGTTGGTGAAGCGGTTGGACAATGGGTGAATATCTGTTTCGTTTTATACATTATGACCAAGGCCCAGGATTACGATTTTCTGATCGCAGACCAGGGAGTTGTCCAAGCTGCGACATCCCTTACCCTAAATTGCATCGAGGCTAACACCAAGAACATTGTGAGTAGTCTAAAAGAGAAGGTTAGAGTACCCATTCAGCACATTTTTATTCAGACTGACATTAACACGGTTCTGAATAGGCTTAGAAATAGGCCGATTGGAAGATCCAGGGTAGACAAAATGGGAAATATTCAAGAAAAGACCGTACAGCTACAAAAATTGGAAGCCTCATTTAGGGATATCAGCAGTAGTTTCGAATGCATAATCATGGACAACAATGAGGCAAGTGACGGGGGAATAAACAGCCTAAGCAAAATGGTGGATTCTTTAGTATTTCGATTGATCCGGGAAGACAATAAAGGCGCAGCCGAGTTGGGAGATTATCATGGCGGAAAATAAGAGAGTCGAGATAAAAAAGAAATATCTTGTAACAGGTGGGGCGGGCTTTATAGGTTTTCATCTCGCCAAGCGTCTGGTTGAGTCGGGGGCAGAGGTAGTTGTCTTGGATAACCTGAATGACTATTATGATGTGAACCTAAAAAGGAGCCGCTTGAAAATTCTCAGCGAGTTCCCCGGTTTGGTTTTCATTAAAGGTGATCTTGCCAGTAAGGAAGAGGTCAATGCGCTTTTCAGACAGTATCATCCGCAGTTTGTTGTTAATTTAGGGGCGCAGGCAGGAGTACGATATAGTATTGATAATCCTGATGCGTACATTAACTCCAACATAATAGGGTTTTATAACATACTGGAAGCCTGCCGCAAGTATGGAGTTGAGCACCTTGTCTATGCTTCTTCCAGTTCGGTTTATGGTGCTAATGCGAAGATTCCTTTCTCTGTCAAAGATAATACCGACCGGCCGGTTAGTCTTTATGCAGCCACCAAGAAGTCCAATGAGCTTATGGCATTCACCTATAGCCATCTGTTTGGCATTCCTTCCACGGGCCTCCGCTTTTTCACCGTTTATGGTCCATTTGGCAGACCGGATATGGCCTATTTCTTATTCACTAAGTCGATTATCGCGGGCACCGCGATTAAGGTATATAATCATGGCGACATGTACCGGGATTTCACCTTTATTGATGACATTATTACCGGGATAATAAATGTGATACCCTCTATCCCGGGCTGTGATGACCAGGGGGTACCCTATAAACTTTATAACATTGGCAACAACAAACCGGAGAAATTGACCGACTTCATTCAGACCTTAGAGGTTTGCCTGGGAAAAAAGGCTATCATAGAATATTATCCCATGCAACCAGGGGATGTTTTTCAAACCTATGCTGATGTTTCCGATCTTATGAGTGATTTCGATTTCAAACCGAATACTTCAATCAGAAGCGGATTGGAGACATTTGTGAATTGGTACTTGGAATATTACGGGATTAAATAGGGAGGCATATGATGACAAGAATTACTGTAGCGGGAACCGGTTATGTTGGTCTATCCAATGCGGTTTTATTAGCCCAGCTAAATCAAGTGACGGCACTGGATATAATCAAAGAGAAGGTGGATATGATTAACAACAGGCATTCACCGATTGTAGATAAAGAAATAGAAGAATTTTTAGGTACTCGTAAGCTTAACCTGGTTGCGACAACGGATATTTATGAGGCTTATAAAGATGCCGAGTTCGTGGTAGTGGCAACACCCACCGATTACGATCCTGAAAAAAATTATTTTAACACTCGCACGGTAGAAAGTGTTATAGCCAACGTTTTAGCCATAAATCCCGAAGCCCTTATAATAATAAAGTCAACTGTACCGGTCGGTTATACCAATAGGGTTAAAGCATTGTTTGAAACCGGGAATATTATTTTTTCACCTGAATTCTTGAGGGAGGGCAAAGCATTGTATGACAATCTGCACCCTTCCCGAATCATAGTAGGGGAGAAATCGGAGAGAGCGAGAAGATTTGCTGATCTAATGACTGAAGGAGCAGAGGATAAGGATATCCCGGTTCTGTATACAGATTCTACGGAAGCTGAAGCGGTCAAACTATTTGCTAACACCTATTTGGCTTTGCGCGTGGCTTATTTTAATGAGTTGGATACATTTGCCGAGGTAAGGGGCCTGGATACCCGGCAAATAATTGAAGGCGTATGCCTGGATCCGAGGATTGGCAATCATTACAATAATCCGTCGTTCGGCTACGGCGGTTATTGCCTGCCCAAAGATACCAGGCAGCTAAGAGCCAATTATCAGGATGTACCCAATACGTTGATAGGTGCTATTGTAGACTCTAATTCGACCCGAAAAGATCATATTGCAGACCGGATTATCTCCATGAGACCAAGTGTTGTCGGAATTTATCGCTTGACTATGAAAACTGACTCGGACAACTTCAGATCTTCATCGGTGCAGGGTATCATGAAGAGGATCAAATCCAAGGGTATCGAAGTGGTAGTTTATGAACCGGTGTTTGACAAAGATAGTTTCTTTAACTCCCGGGTGATCCGTGATTTACATGAATTCAAACGGATCTGTGATGTAATTGTGTCAAACCGCCTGGCCGAGGACCTAGCAGATGTGGAAGATAAAGTATATACACGGGATCTATATAATCGAGATTAGAGACCAAGGAGAGTCATATGCCGAAATACCTGCTTCGTTTGGATGACGCAGCTGCCCACCGTAACCTCGGTAATTGGAATAGGATCGAAGATCTATTGGATATGTATGGTCTGAAGCCAATAGTTGGTATTATTCCGGACAACCGGGATCCTGACCTGCTGAAGTATCCTGGTGATGGAAACTTCTGGAACAGGGCTAGGGAATGGCAGAAGAAAGGCTGGTGCATAGCTCTTCATGGCTGTGAGCATTTATATTGCACCCAAGCAGGTGGGATACATCCGGTGAACCAAAGAAGTGAATTTGCGTCGCTTAGCTTATCTGAGCAGGAAAATAAAGTAGAAAAAGGCATCAGCATTTTAACCAAAGAGGGGATCTCCGCCAACGTTTTCTTTGCCCCCGCGCACTCATTTGATGGCAATACTTTGGAGGCCTTGAAGAAAAAAAGTGATATACGGATAATTTCTGATACTGTAGCCAATGACGTTTATTTTTACAATGACGTCTATTTCATACCTCAACAGGCTGGGAAGGTACGCAGACTGCCTTTCAGGCTGGTTACTTTTTGTTATCATCCCAATAATATGACCAATCCTGATTTTTCGGAGTTGGAAAGTTTTATTTTAAAGCATAAACATCAGTTTATAGGTGTGTCGGATGTGAAACTCTCCACACGTAACAAAACTCCTTATGACTATATGTTATCCTTCGTATATTTAAAATTGCGGCGGTTGCTGCCTTAATAAAAGAGGAGGGTGATTGATACGTTGATTTGTGTTTATAGAAAAAGGGGATTAAGAATCGCTCATTTATGGTTTCTGAATAACTATAAGGAATTGGCAAAAATAGAAGCCGATATCATATTTATTCATGGAAGCCATTTGAAGAAGCATCCGGCATTGGATGCAGTTGTTTCATCCCAAAATACTTTAATATCAAGTCTATGTGAATCTGAACTGAGCAGCAGGTTTTCCAGAGATACCAGACGCCACATAAGGCGAGCGGAAGAGGACCCTATTCTGGTATCCCATTATGATTCCAGAGAGCTGACCAGAAATCCCGAGTTAGTTAAGGAATTCGGAAACGCCTACGAAACAATGTTCGAGCAAAAAGGCCGCAGGGTTAGGTTCAATTTCGATCTGGTAAAGGCCTATATAGCTATGGATATGCTGGTGGTATCCGTGGCTAGCTATGCCGATCAAAATATCGTTTTTCATTCCTATATTGTCTCAGAGAAAACAGTCAGAGCCTTACATTCCGTGTCTATTTTCCGGGAAGGCAGCGTAGATCCCCGTATAATCGGACGCGCCAATAAATACTTGCATTATCAGGATATGGTTTATTTCCAGGAACAAGGCAAGACCTCCTACGATTGGGGCGGCATTTCCAACTTTGATAATCCCAATGGTATTGATAAATTCAAATTAGAGTTCGGGGGGCAAAAACAAACCTATTCCAATATTATCCTGGGACATAGCATTCTTGGAAAATCAGCGATTTTGGCCAAGAAAGTGCTTGCCAGGAGTACTCAGGCAGTTCAGTATAAAAGATCGAGTGTTTGATGTTGATGAGGTTACGCAATGAAGAATTTATTGATAATTGTGCCCGGTATAGGCTTTGGGGGTCAGGAGCGGATTGCTGTTGATACGGCCAAAATATTTCAGGATAAATATATTGTCACAATGGTTATATTTAATGAATATAAGGATGCCTATTCCCCTAATTGCCCTGTTATTCACTTAAACGTTCCAGCTTCACCAAATTTAGCGGTAAAAATCAGGCACGCAATTAAGAGGGTTCAGGATCTGAAGAAAATCAAGCGGGATTTAGGGATTGATATCAGCCTGTCCTTTGGAAATACCGCCAATTACGTGAATTCTCTATCCAAAGGATCCGAAAAAATAATTTTGTCCATTCATGGCTATAAAACGGTTAGAGTTTCATTCCTAGCAAGAATGCTAAATAGTTGGATTTATAGTAAAGCCGATTATATAACGTGCGTTTCTGAGAAGATTTCACGGGATTTACTGAAAAACTTTATTATCACCCCCAAAAAAGTGGTTACCGTCTACAATCCTTATGACTTTGATTCCATAGTCCAGCAAAAGGCGTACCCGGTTGAATTTCCGGTAACCCATCCGGCGATTGTCACGATGGGCCGTATGGAGAGAGTAAAAGGATACAGCCATCTGCTGAGAGCTTTTCGGCTGGTAAAAGAAGAGGTTCCGGAAGCATCACTGGTTTTTATTGGTGACGGTTCCCTGAAAAAAGAACTTCAAGAACTCACCTCCCGGATGGCGTTGTCACAGGATGTGATATTTACTGGTTTGCAGACTAACCCGCACCAATATCTGTCCAAGTGTGATGTTTACGTTTTGACTTCTATCCACGAAGGCTTTCCTAACGCCCTGGTTGAAGCCATGGTCTGCGGATTGCCGGTAATAGCTACAGATTGTAAAAGCGGTCCTCGGGAAATACTTACCGAGCCTTATCATGATCTTGAAGCCGTGCAGATTGAATACGGTGAGTTTGGTGTTTTGGCTCCCCCATTTTCTTCGGATGATAGTATAGAACCTGAAAAAGAACAGGCGCTTGCTGAGGCGATTATTGAATTGATCACCAACAACGAGATTCGACGAAACTACCAGCAGAAATCTGAGGAGAGGGCCCGGGTTTTTTCTTTTCAAGCCTATCAGGAGAGACTAATCGCCCTGCTTGATAGTCAGGATTAAATTAGTACTGAATTGTGGAGGTTAGACAAGTATGACTAATCAGATTCGGGGCTTGTTAAAGTATACATACAACCGAAGCAAATTAGCCAGATATCTATGGCTGAAATGGAAATGGGCGGAGCGGACAAAAACGCTGAAGATCCACGATATAGAATTCGCCAAGAGCATATATGCCAAGAAGATGGGGAAGGAACTTAACCTGGATAATCCGATTACCTATGATGATAAGCTGTGGTATCTGAAATTCAGCAATCGTGATCCCTTGTTGACTCAGTGTTCGGATAAGTTTCAGGTAAGAAAATATGTTACTCAATGCGGTCTGGGACATATCCTTAATGAGTTGTATGGTGTTTATGAAAATGCCCGCGATATTGATTTTGAGAGTATTCCATCACCCTGCTTCATCAAATGTAATCATACTTCAGGGTACAATACGATGTTCGACAAGGATAAACCATTTGATAAGAAGGATTTTGTCAGAAGATTTAATTTTGCCCTGAAGCAGAATTATTATGCCCTTTACAGAGAATGGAATTATAAGAATATCAAACCCCTTATTATTTGTGAACGGGTGTTGAGAGATCCGCATAGCCCTGTTGGTCTGGTAGATTACCGGATTTTTTGTTTTAGCGGTCAAGCCAAGGTCTTCGTAATTGGAATTGAGACTTGTGCCGAAGATGGAAGTCATAGCGGCAAAGGCCGGAGGAATTTCTATGATATGAACTTTAATTTGCTTAACATGAAACTGAATTATGATAATTTTCCGCTGGAATTGGTACCTAAGCCAATTAACTTTGAAACCATGGTTTCATACGCAGAGATACTTGCGCAACCTTTCCCACATTGCCGGGTCGATTTCTACAATATTGACGGGAAAATATATTTTGGAGAAATAACATTTTACCAGGGGGGAGCCCTGAATAAAATCGAACCCGAGGAATGGGCCATAAGGCTGGGAGAATGGATTGACCTAACTGGCTATACCATTGGCTGAGATCTACGCTGAAGGAAAACTTAAATATAAAAATACTTGACCAAGGATCTACATAATGAAATTGATGTTTTTTTATTCTTCGATGTTAGCAGGTGGAGCGGAACGCATGATTTCTGCTCTGGCTAATTACTACGCCCAACACAATATAGATATAACCGTTGCGGTAATGGATCATCGCCCTTCTTTTTATCAGCTTGATTCCCGCATACAATTTATGAATTTATACCGGCTAAACAAAAGTAAAAACAGACTACAAGCATTAAGAAATGGATTAAAAATAATCAGAATTACCAGGAGAGCTTTCAAAGAGATTGAGCCAGAGTGTGTAGTCTGTTTTGGCACTAATTATCTGTTATATGCGGTGATTGCCAGATTCTTTTTGAATATCAAGATCATCGGCTCAGAAAGAAATAATCCCAACCGAGACCACTACAATTTCTGGGATAGAGTAAGAAAATTTGTAGCATTGTTTGCAGATGGTTTCATTTTTCAGACCAACGGGGCGAAAAATTACTATCCCAAAATAGTACAGGATAAAAGCGTCATAGTTCCTAACGGTGTCTACATGGATAAGAGCGGCGACGTTGTTGGTTATAATGATCGAATTCCCAACAGCATCTGCGCAGTGGGCAGGCTGCATTATCAGAAGGGCTACGATATTTTATTAGAGGCATTCTCAATGTTTAGTCAACACCATCCTGCCTATACCCTGAAAATATTTGGGGAAGGTAATGAAAGAGAGAGACTGCAGGACTTGATAACAACCTTAGGTCTTGAAGGTAAAGTAATACTGGCTGGCCGGATAACCAATGTAATTGAGACTATATCGCAAATGCAAATCTATATTCTCTCCAGTAGATTTGAAGGTATGCCCAATGCCCTTATGGAAGGAATGGCGGTTGGCTGCGCCTGTATTTCAACCGACTGTGATTTTGGACCTAGGGAGCTGATACGTGATGGTGAAAATGGACTCATGGTTCCAGCGGAAGAGCCCGCTTTACTAGCTAGGGCAATGGAAAAACTGGCGGCAGATCCGGTCCTTTGCGAGAAGCTATCCCGGAATGCGGTCAACATTCGGACTACTCATTCTATAGAAAATATAGCGGAACAATATTTATCATACATTGCGCAGATAGTTGGTTGATGTCGATAGAAGTTGAGGTTTGTTATGGGCATTAGTGAGAATTCACAACTAAATAGAATCCTATCCAGAACGGTCCTAATCGACCGGAGTTTCTTGTCAGTGTGCGGATTGGTAATAATTCTGTTGTTTTTACGCGATGTTAGTAATGTTAGCGTTTCAAAATGGATATTTGTTATCCTTTCCGGCCTCGTTTACGTTTTTTACGATTTGAATTACATGTTTGTTTTTACTTGTTTTTTGACCCCCTTCCTGGTAGGTTTGCCCGGATCCTATATTTTTGCCATTGGATTAGTGGTCTTCTTAGCAAAGAATTTGCGCGAATTGGTTATCAGCAAGTACATCTTGGCGCCAGTTTTGATATTAGTTGTGGAATTGTTGAGCTTCATGTACGGCAGCTTTTCACTGTTTGATTTTTTCAAATTTGCGGTAATCATTTTATTTACAGCGGTGTTAATCTTTACGCATAACGAAGAGGTTGATTTTCGGAAGGGATTAACTTACTTCATATTGGCGGCAGTCAGTGCTCAGCTGTTAGTCATTTTACAAAGCGTAACTGTTTATGGATTGACGGACTTGGTCGACGCAGGAGTACGATTAGGCAATACGGAGAAGCTACTGGCTGAAACTGGGATGAGGATCTCTTTTAATCCTAATGAATTCGGGAGATTATGTACCTTTACCTTGAGTATCCTGTTGATGTTTCTTTATCGACGGGCGAATCCAAGGATTATAGTTATTGGTCTTATAATAGTCCAGATACTGGTAGGCAGTTTTTCGCTTTCCCGTAACTTTCTGATTATATTGGCGATGATAACGGTAGTTTATATGATGGCATCCAGTTCCTCTATGGGAAAGTTCATGAAGGCTATGGCTCAAACAGCGGTTATAGCTCTAGCTGTCTATTTGGCTGTTTCCAATCTTTTCCCTAACATATATGACGGTTTTGTCTCGCGTTTTATGGTTGCCGATGTTTCAGGAGGTCGGGTTAACATAACCCGGGAATATTTTGCAGTCATTGGTGAAAATCCGGAAAGGCTGTTCCTTGGGGTGGGTATACAAGATTATGAAGTGAAGTCGGACATGGATATAGTCAGTCATAACGGTACCCAAGAGGTATTGATAACATGGGGGATTATGGGACTGTTATTAGTTATTACCTATATATATGGAATCTATCGTCACAGCGGAATTAGAGACAGGGAAGATGTTTTAATCTACCTTTTGCCTCTATTGGCTATTATCGTGGGAGTCCAGTCCGGGCAGTTCTTTTCGGGCAGATCGCCTATTTACCTTTTACCTGCATATATGACAATGGGTTTGGCAGGGCAGAATCCATCATCTGAGCCAGCATGCCTGGAAGAAACCGAGGATGAACAAGTGGATCATTGCAGGGCGTTATCAGGTTGCTGATCTATTTTACAAGAGCACTTATGCGCCGGTTATTTGAGGTAAGGTTGAGCAATTCGAGCCTTTGATAGGATTTTACTATTCCCCTCTGAAGCCGTGGTGGAAAATTATTACTTGACAAGGCTCATATTTGTAGGTTAACATGTCCACAAAATAGACAGCATGTTCAAAAGAACGAAATAGCAAACTCTCCGAAAGGTGAGGACGCAAAGCTACGGGCCTAAAGTCTTCCGACCAGGGCCGCCGGGCTGCCGAATTCTCAGACTGTTTGTGGAGCATACCATAATCCCTGTTCTGCAATGCGGCACAGGGATTTTTGTATAAGTCTGACAACTTACTAACGAAGAAGCGATAATAGCAAACTTGCCGAAAGGTGAGGACGCAAAGCTACGGGCCTAAAGTCAATCGACTACGGTCGCCGAGTTGCCGAAAGATTGTGACGTGTTTTTCCACGAGAAAGATGCTTATCTCTATTTCGCAAGGTCGGATTAGGGATATTTTTTTTTATAAACGCAAGGCAGATTATGGATAGCCAACAAAGGTTGGCAGAAGAGAAGTCAGTTGTTTGAGAGAGGTAAAGGAGGAGAAAATTGTATAAAAAGCATGGAAAATCAGGTAGAGCTTTCATAACCCTGCTGGTAGTGTTTTCGTTGCTGCTAATTCCATTTGGTGGTAATCTGAAGGCGGCTACAACAAATACGAGGACTGATGCCCAGGAAGTAACCGCAGCCAAAGCGGCTCTGCTTGCCGCTGGCACCCTCAAACCCATACAGGGGCAAGACACCAATATTATCCCATTGGTACAGAAGATCGTGAACAATGCCTCGTCAGGAGTAGTGGTACAAGTTAGAATATCTTATAATTCCCAGGTCGATAGATTGGGCAATATCACTTATGGCAGCAAAGCAGCAACCGGTAACGTCACATTCAAATTAACCAAAGGCAGCGCGATTGTTACCGAACCTGTGCCGGTTTATGTAGCAGCGTCTAATACAACCCTTGTTCCGCCATCTCCCACCGATAATGAGCAGGTCGCGGCAGCGAAGACGGCTTTAAGTGCCGCGGGTACACTTAAACCGGTGCAAGGTCAGGATACCAGTGTTGTTACCATGGCGCAGTCGATTGTAAATAAAGTATCATCTGGAGTGACGGTTAAGGCAACTGGCTCAACCAATCCCCAGGTCAGCAGCTCCGGAGTGGTGACTTATGGTTCAGCTTCTAAAACCGGAAATATAACCTTATTGTTAAACAAGAACAGCGCTTCTGCCACCCAGTTGGTGCCGGTGACTGTAGCCGCGGGAACATCTACACCAATACTGACTTCAGTAACGGATGTCAAGGATTATGGAGCAGAGGGCGACGGTGTTACTGATGATACAACTGCCATAAATAATGCGATTGCTGCTGTCAATCAAAAAGGCGGGGGCGAGGTATATATTCCTGATGGTGTTTACCGGATCAATCCGGACACATCAGTAAAAATGAGGAGCAATGTAAAATTAACCATGAGTTCTGGCGCAACGCTGAAATCAAAAGCAACTTCTTCCGGTTATAATGCCATAATCAAGATGTCGGATGTGTCAAATGTTGAGGTTTCTGGAGGCAAGGTAGTCGGAGACAGGTATATTCACACCGGCAGCAGCGGGGCAGGACATGGAATAAGAATAAGCGGCAGTAATAATGTCCGCGTTTCGGATGTCATGGTTTCGGACGTTTTTGGTGACGGCATTTACATTGGAAGCACCCCGGACCAAAACTACAATCAGAAGGTGGTTATTGAAGGGGTCACCTGTGATAATAACAGAAGGAACGGGATAACCGTGATCAGTGCAAAAGACTTAAAAATTATCGATTGTGTATTATCTCATTCCAACGGGGCTATCCCTCAGGCAGGCTTGGACCTTGAACCCAATGATTCCGACGACTATATGGAAAACATAGTCATAGATAACCTCAAAACGATAGGGAATGCGGGTTATGGCATCAACTTCTACATTCTTATAAATCATGTAGTTACAATTGATATTAATAACTTCACAGATGTAGGCAGTCACAAACCGTATAATGATTATATGAACCGAAATGAAAATAATCCTAATTATCATGTGAGTATTAACTGATTGATGGGACGGCGCTCCCTGCACGGGGCAGTGCCATCCAGGCAATAGTGTTGCGGAAATTATCCTTGACAGAGTTAATCCACATAAAATATACTTCTTCATAACTAAATATTGGAAACGACAATAGCAAACTTGCCGAAAGGTAAGGACGCAAAGCTACGGGCCTAAAGTCAGCCGACAATGGCCGCCGGGTTGCCGAATTCTTGACTGTATGTCGCCATACACAGTCCCGGATCTGCAATGCGGAATCGGGATTGTTTGTTTTGCTGCATAATAGATTAATTAACTTCATAACGAAACGATAATAGCAAACTTGCCGAAAGGTAAGGACGCAAAGCTACGGGCCTAAAGTCAGCTGACAATGGTCGCCGGGTTGCCGAATTCTTGACTGTATGTTCGCCATACACAGTCCCGGATCTGCAATGCGGAACCGGGACATTTTTATCAATTGCGATCAGCAATGCAGAATTCACTGAAAACATAGCTATCTGGCCATTAGAGAAGGGAGAAAGAAAATGATCAAAATACGCAGGAAGTTGAACATTACCCTCATTACTTTAATGACTGTATTATCA
>CAZOZX010000004.1:0-47455 GCA_964584415.1 uncultured Syntrophomonas sp. | reverse complement strand
TGACAGATTGCTGATCAGCTGGTATAAACCTCCCGGTCACCTGATAACCAGTTCCTTCGATTTCATATAGGCGGTTGGAAGTAACAACCCTTTTTACTGTCATTTGGTTTTGGGTTAATGTGCCGGTCTTATCTGAACAGATCACCGTAGTACATCCCAGAGTCTCAACCGCAGGCAATTTTCTGACAATGGCATTGCGTTTGGCCATCCTCTGCACACCTAAAGCCAGAACTACCGTGACAATTGCTGGCAGTCCTTCAGGTATAGCCGCCACTGCCAGACTTATGCCCGCCATTAACATGGTGACAATATTTTCTCCGCGGATTATACCTATTAAAGTTACTGCACTACACACAGCCAAACAGATTATTATTAATATTTTACCAAGCCCAGATAATTTGACCTGCAGAGGGGTCATCCCTACTTCAGTTTGGCTTATCATACCGGCGATTTCACCCATGACGGTATTCATGCCGGTACCTATAATTAGGCCCCTACCCCGTCCTTTGGTTACCGCCGTTCCCATATAAACCATATTTACTCTTTCAGCGAGTGGACAGTCAGTTGAGCAAAGATTTGCTGCTTGTTTCTCAACTGGCTCTGACTCACCGGTCAAGGGAGACTCATCGGTTTCCAGGCTAACAGATAAAACCAATCTCATGTCAGCTGGGACTTTATCTCCTGCTTCCAACAGTACCAAATCCCCCGGCACTAGGTTAATAGCTGGTATTTTTGATTTTTTACCGTTACGAATGACGGTGGCCTCAGGGGCAGACAGCTTTTTTATGGCTTCCAAAGAGCGTTCTGCCTTGTATTCCTGCACAAAACCAAGGATCGCATTTAAAATAACTATGATCATAATAGTCAAAGCATCGGCCATATCGCCTATTATTCCAGATATCACCGTAGCCCCAAGCAATACCAGCACCATAGTATCAGTAAATTGCCTTAGTAGGATCTGCCAGGGCTTCACAATTTGGCCCGGTTCCACTACATTACTGTACTCCCTCTGGCGTGACGCAACCTCACTGTCGGTAATGCCCATTTCTAAATTACTATCGGTTTTTAGGGTCACCTCTTCAACACCCATATTCCACCAACTGTAACCAGCCATATATTTGCCTCCGTGAACTCTATCTCAGACAATATTATTCATAAGAAGGCAATAAAAGACCAAAGGATAGACTTTTCGCCTATCCTAATGAATTTACGCTTATTTTTGGGGACTTATGTTTCACACTAGAGCTGCTAAATTTCTCAAATCCTCAGGTCGGAAGGATTGATCATTGGTGATGCTTAGATAAGTTGTACCGTCGTTTTGAAATATCAGGCGGTCCTGGATCAGATCCAATGTGCCATAAACTCTTAGAATAAACTCGGTAACCCGTTTGCCGAAAAGAAAAACATATTGGGGTTGAAATATATCTAATTCTTCGATGACAAAATTGAGGCAATTAACCACCGATTCATCTGTTGGTCTTATAGGTATTCCTGAGCAGACTTGATTAGTTAAGCGGCAAATGCCGTTACTGTCCTGTAATGGATTGGTGATCCGGCAAGGTATGGCGTCACCCAAAGGACAAGATTTGGGTTGGCACCTAACCATGAAAGTATGATAAGCAGTGTCAATGTTAAAGTATTTCTGAATAGCATTCCGCATTTCAACAATCCAATCAACATTCTGGTTATTCCTGTTTTCACATTCGAAAACAACGATGGCCTCTGGTACAAGATCGCCTTTACCCATAGCTGGTTTGCTGGTACATTTTAGCATACCGGGACACCGTTGACATTTAATGATGCGGTTTTCCAGTCTAATAATTGATTTAATATTCAGTTCCCGTTTATTTATATCCATGATCAACGTCCACTTTTATTTTCGGCTCAATATTTTGGTCCCAAAAAAAATGCCGCTATAAGCGACATTTATGAATACTCTGGATGAAAACCAATGTCAATTGAACCCAAACAGTTTTAAATACCAACTAATTAATCTTGTGTAAATAATCACGGGTTCGTTTACTGATCCCCCAGGTAGCATCTGTCAGCCTAGCTGAAATAAAACTGCGTATATTATCGTCCATATCCGGACTCTGCAGATCAAACAATATATAGAAGGCGCGCAGTACATCATTCATATTCATCATCAAGCGTTCGGGAGGAGTCATTTTCAGCAGCCCATCTTTGCGCCCGTAGAAAAACACCATTCTCCTCAAAATCCACATGATTTCTGCATTGCTGAATAACTTTTTATCTAATAATTCATTGAGTAGTTGGTCTGCGCCTACCTGACACTCCCGTTGTTCTATTTCTTTATATGCATCGGTATCAGTAATAGAAATAGGTATACCTGATAAGTCTTTTTCCACTCCAAAACCTCCGTTAAGGATTAATTATCTTATGACCCTTCGGGCCCCAACATATCTGGATGAATAATATGATTCGCTTAAGGATGAGTAAATAACTCCTCCGCTGCTGGGCGAACTGGAATGTATAAACTGCCCGTTACCGGAGTAGATACCAACGTGACTGATCCCACCATATGTATTGAAAAAAACCAAATCGCCAGGAATAAGATTGGCCTTGCTGACAGCTGTTCCCTGGCTGTACTGTCCTGCTGCTGTCCGGTTCAGGGAAATATTGAATTGCTTAAATATGTAGCAAGTAAATCCCGAACAATCGAATCCCCCCGGTCCTGATCCGCCGTATCTATAGGGAGTCCCAAGGTATTGAGCTGCTTTGGCTAAGACGCGAGCTCCAGTCGCACTGTCACCCGAACGGGATACCGTAGTAGAAATCGGGGTCCCCGTAACATTCAGGGTGTCACCAGCGTAAAGAGAATCACTGGTTAAACCGTTTAAAGCTTTTAGGTTGTCCACTGTAGTTCCATAATTAACGGCAATACTCCAAAGGTTGTCACCGGGTTGAATCACGTAAACGGTTACTGCATCTCCGGAGGCTGGAGCTGCTGCTACCACCGGAATTGCCTGTACGGCTGATGTTGAACTGGTTAGTTTTAAAACCTGTCCAATTTGCAGAAAGTCCGAAGCCAGCCCATTAAGTTGTTTGATCTTCTCGACTGTAACTCCATTGCTATTTGCTATTGTCCATAAGCAGTCACCAGATTTTACTGTATATGTAGAAGGTGCAGCGGCAGTGACGCCACCTGTAAGTAAACATACTAAAATAGTTAAAACACATATTTGTGCAGTTTTCTTCATTAATTCCCCTACCTTTCACAAAACATTTATACTTAACCATACGTATTTGTGAGTTCTATAGTAGGGGTCGAAATTCCTGCAAAATAACAGATATTTTTAATTTTTATGTTGATAAAATTCCTTAAATAGCCTTGCGTCCCGATCGGTGATTCCACAACAGCCCAATTTACTTCGGTTAGCTGGTCCAGTTCCGTGAAAGTCTGATCCACCAGTAATCAATAAACCATTCTCTCTGGCCAATAAGGTTAGGTAGTTTTTCTGGCTGCTGGTATGTTCGGGATAGAATACTTCGAGACCTTCTATTCCCCAAGCGATGACATGATTAATTTTGGAATGATCGTTGATTAAACCGGGATGAGCCAGAACCGCAATGCCGCCAACAGACTTGATCAAATCTATGGCTTCCTGCGGTGTAAACTTATAGCGGGGTACATAGCCAGGTTTTCCCCGTGCTATATATAAATCAAATGCTTCCTGCTCTGAAGAAGCATATCCTTTGCCGCATATGGCTCTGGCAATATGCGGCCGGCCTAACAAATCATCACGGGCCATTTCAGTAACGTCTGCCAGATCAATTTGTATCCCCAAATGATTCAGCCGACTGATTATTCGCTCTGCCCTATGATATCTCTCCAATTTTATTTCACCCAGGCGTGCAGTTAAAGTGCCATGCTTGTCCTCTATATAGTAGCCAAGAATGTGAACTTCATCATCGTCGTAATCCGTATTAAGCTCTATCCCAGGTATGAAATCTACTCTAACCTCGTTGGCAGCGGCATAATGACGTGCTGTTTCAAGACCCTCCAGAGTGTCATGGTCAGTGATAGCCATACCAGTCAGGCCACACTTTTCGGCCAGACAGATAACTTCTATTGGCGAAAGCACGCCATCGGATGCTGTAGTGTGTATATGCAGATCATACATACGCAAGAACCTCACTTCAGAGCACATTAAAGAATCTGTTGTATTACTCGCAGTGCATTTCCGCTGAGTATATTTTCTATCTCAGAGATGGTGAATCCTCTACCTTCCAATAAGGACGGGAAAATATTATACTTTCCTACATCCCCTAGAACCATGTCGTCAGCACCATCGAAATCTGAGCCTAAAGCTATGTGTTGTACGCCTATTAAGTCAGCAATATAGGCGATATGATCAAGCATGTCAGCTATTGTTGCTCCATCTTCTTTTACAAAATCTGATACCTGGGTAATACCAACTACCCCTCCGTGGTCGGCCAGGGTTCTTAATTGTGAATCATTTAAATTCCGCCAATGCGAACACAGATTCCGGGCATTAGCATGGGTCACAAAAACTGGACGAGTATAAATTTCCAAGGCTTGATAATAAGCAGCCTCTGATATATGAGCTAAATCGAGAATCATTCCCAGGCGGTCCATTTCCATGATCGTTTCCCGGCCTTGATTGCTTAACCCGCCGGCATTGTGACCCTCTCCTCCACCGTCAGCCAGCAAGTTGCGATTATTCCAGGTCAAACCCATGCTGCGAAGACCGCAATGAAATAATACCCTTAATATTTCGTTATCGTTACCGATACACTCCCCTCCTTCTAGATGAAGAAGGCAACCTATTTTTTCTTCACTTTCGGCTGCGGTTAAATCAGCTCCGCTAAGCACAGGGTATAAATACGAGCGGTTATTGTTGATCTCAAACCAGAATTTATCGATTTGCTTAAGTATTTCGCGCAGGCAGGTATTGCCTTCGGCAGGTTTGGTAAATAAGGCAAAAAACTGAAGACCGATTTTGGAGGCCAAAGCCCTTTCGATATCATACTGGGCGCTATTCTTATACAGTGAACCGCCTTTTGAATATAAATGGGATATGGTGTCGCAATGCAAATCAACAATTTTCATTCGGTTCTCCTTATATTTAGGCTTCTGCTAAAATTTCTCGGGTGAGAAATAAAAAACCTGCTTCAGGAGCAGGTTTGAATATAGGTTCTAAGAAAAAAATCTACCTGGGTTCAACGATCAATTTAATGGCGGTTCTTTCTTCGTCATCTATTACAATGTCTGTAAATGCCGGTATACAAATTAAGTCCATGCCACTGGGAGCAACAAATCCACGGGCAATTGCAATTGCTTTAATAGACTGATTTATGGCGCCAGCACCGATCGCCTGTATTTCTGCAGCACCTTTTTCCCTTAAAACTCCGGCTAATGCACCTGCAACCGAATTAGGACTGGATTTAGCTGATACTTTTAATACTTCCAAGACAATAGCCTCCTTCAATATTAAGTACACTTATGCAATGTAGATTTAAGAGGTTGCTCTATAGAAGTATATTCTAAATGTATTCACTAATTCCTTCTTTTTCAATTATGGAGATGGCATATTTACATGATAATGGTAAATTTACATGGATTATTCAATCGTCCGTGAAATTCTTTCTATTCTTATGGCTTTATTATCAGACTCACTCAATTCAATTACTACCCCTTGTAATTGAGCAGGACCTCCAGCTACTTCAAAGCGGGTAGGACGACCAGTCAAAAATTTCTCCACAATTGGACCAATCTCCATACCTAGAATAGAAATTGATGGACCAGTCATACCTAAATCAGTAATGTAGGCAGTCCCGTTAGGCATGATTCTTTCATCGGAAGTCTGGATGTGGGTATGGGTACCGACAACCGCAGATAACTTACTGTCGAAGCAGTAAGCCATGGCCAGCTTTTCAGAGGTTGCTTCTGCGTGAATATCTACAATACAATAGTCTACTATATCTTTTATTTCATCTAGGATATCGCTTACAGCTTGAAAGGGGCAATCAAGCGGAGACAGGAACATACGCCCTGAAACGTTTACAACCGCAATTTTCTTATTAAATCCCGCCCTATATATGTGATATCCCTGACCCGGGCAATCCCCCGGATAGTTGGCCGGTCTAATTAAACGCGGTTCATCGTCAACAAAACTAAATATGTTTTTGTTATCCCAAACATGATTACCCATGGTTAGAACATCTATACCAGCGCCCAAAAGCTCATCCTTGACTTCCCTGGTCAGGCCACGCCCACCTGCAGCGTTTTCAGCATTAGCAATGGTGAAGTCAATTTTATATTCTAGCTGTAATTTAGGCAGCAACGACTTGACTATAGCACGACCCGGCTTTCCAACTATATCCCCGATAAAAAGAATATTCAATTATCTTTCCTCCAAATCAACGGTTAAAAACAAAAACCTTACCCTGATCGCGATAAATAAAAAGATTACGATAAGAATCGTGAGACTGCCTTAGCTTATTCATCAACCGTTTCTCTTCATCACCATTCAGGATGGCCGTGGTCACTATATCATTATCGTCTCTAATCAACCAGGATGCAAATTCTTGCCGTACTAATCTGATGAAAAGCTCAATTTCATCCTCCATCAAGGTTTGACTGTCTCTATAAAGCCTTAGGATAGTAATTCCTGCATGTTGAATGGATTTGAGACTAATATGTATTGGCTTCAGGTTTTTCATATGATAAAAAAGTGCCATGCTTCGATGACAGGATTCAATAAAACAATTACCTTGTTCCTCAGTTATACTAGTATTGAGAGCTAATTCAATCTTAATGATATCCCGCACCGCATCGAATTTAACCGCACTTAGCTCAGCATGCCGAATAAACGCCGACATCAGAGCATCCAATCCAGACCCATTGTCCATATATACCTTCCCCTTTTCTAAAATCGCATAAGATTTCATGATAGCTAAAAAATATTCCTTCTTATAGAAGCATGTAAATTCACCCATATTAGGAACAGTAATACCTTTAGCTATACAACTTTACTATTGTCTCAGACAATAGTAATAGGCATTAAAAAGCCCGCTAGGTAGAGTATATCAAATACGCTACCCACGGGCTGTGGTATCCTGTTTCCACGGTAACAATAATTTTCCTGCTATTTTGCTAACTCAATTGACCGGGTTTCCCTGATCACCATAACCTTGATTTGCCCAGGATAATCTAATTCTTGCTCGATTTGACGGGCGATATTTTTAACAAGGGTTATTGTACCGAGATCATCTATTTGTTCCGGTTTGACTATGATCCTTATCTCCCGACCAGCCTGGATAGCATACGATTTATCAACCCCTTCAAAACCGTTAGCCAGATTCTCCAGTTTTTCTAAACGTTTGATGTAGGATTCAAGCGTCTCACGACGAGCACCGGGACGGGACGCTGAAATTGCATCAGCAGCTTGTACTAAAATTGCTTCGATAGTCTGTGGCTCGATATCCCCGTGATGAGCTTCTATGCCGTGAATTACTTCTTTACCCTCACGGTATTTTTTTGCCAGGTCTACGCCGATTTCCACATGTGGTCCAACTACCTCATGATCGACAGCCTTGCCGATATCATGCAATAAGCCTGCACGTTTGGCAAGCATGATATCTACATCAAGCTCTGCTGCCATTACTCCAGCTAGATGGGAAACCTCGATTGAATGTTTTAATACATTTTGTCCATAACTGGTCCGATATTTTAAACGGCCCAGAAGTTTGATCAATTCGGGATGTAAACCATGAACGCCTACTTCAAAGGCGGATTGTTCACCAACTTCTCTTAGCTGCTGGTCTATCTGAGCCTTAGATTTTTCAATCATCTCTTCAATGCGGGCGGGGTGTATCCTTCCATCTGATACTAGATTCTCCAAGGCCACTCTAGCGATCTCCCGGCGAACAGGATCGAAGGATGATAAAATTACTGCTTCCGGTGTATCGTCAATAATTAAATCTACCCCCGATAAAGTTTCAAAAGTGCGTATGTTACGACCTTCGCGCCCTATTATGCGCCCCTTCATTTCGTCATTAGGTAAAGCAACGACTGAAACAGTGGTCTCAGATACCACATCGGCAGCACACCGTTGTATGGCGAGTGAGATTATGTTTTTAGCTCTTTTATCTGCTTCTTCCTTGGCTTCGGATTCCAAACTTCTGATCATTACAGCAGTTTCCTGCCGTATTTCCTTTTCCACATTGGCCAGCAATAAATCTTTGGCCGCTTCACTGGATAGACCTGATAATCTTTCCAGTTCCTTTAATTGCTGACTTAAAATCATTTTTACATCTTGTTGTGATTTATCAATGTCTTTTTCTTTGTCAGTAAGTACTTGCTCTTTCTTCTCAATATTTTCAGTTTTCTTGTCAAGCTGTTCTTCTTTTTGCAGTACCCTTCGTTCCAAACGATCCAGGTCTCTGCGCCTGTCCCTTAGGTCCTTTTCTGCTTCTTGACGACTTTGGTGAATTTCGTCTTTGGCTTCTAATAGTAGTTCTTTTTTCCTGGCTTCTCCTTCTTTAACGGCTTCTTCCACAGTTCGAGCCGCTTCCTCTTCCGCTTTACCGAGTTTGCTTTCGGCAATATTTTTGCGTCCCAAATAACCAATGAGTAAACCAATAACTAAAGCCAGAACGAGAAAAATAAATACTTCAGTCGAGATAATTGTTTTCACCTCCTCATAAATAACTTTGAATGATTGACTGGTCAAAGACCTGCATAAGAAAAGCCGAGTGCAAAACCCGGCTTAAAAACTATCTCGCTATTTAAGTTATCGCTCTTTCAGCTAAGCGAATGCTCAGAAAAACACTCGACTGATATTTGATCCAAACGACAACTTTTTCTTAACCAAATATACCATGAAGCAATCTATATTCAATCATAAACAAGCATATATTTAATCTGCTCAAGAGCAGTATAGTTTATAACATACTGGCAATGAATCAAATATATATGTCAAAAATAGCTAAACTGGCTAAGTAGCGAGACTTCTTTTCAGAGCCTTATAAAGATTTTAGTCAGTTTAGACAATGGTGTCAAGCTTGATTGTCTGCGGGGTTGGCGTTCTTTGCATTCAGTTTGGCTCTGATTCTCTCCACGCAAATATTATATATCTCAGGATTGCTCTTAAGGAATTCCTTGGCATTTTCCCTGCCTTGTCCCATGCGTTCACCTTCAAATGCATACCAAGACCCGCTTTTCTGAATTATTTCAAGGTCAGTGCCCATGTCCAAAACATCACCTTCCCTGGATATACCTGTACCGTACATTATATCGAACTCAGTAGTTTTGAATGGTGGTGCTACCTTGTTTTTTACCACTTTTACCCGAGTGCGGCTGCCCACCTGCTCGGTGCCTTGCTTTATAGGATCAGCCTTTTTCACCTCGAGGCGAATAGAAGAATAGAACTTTAGAGCACGCCCACCAGTAGTTGTCTCCGGATTGCCATAAACTATACCTATTTTTTCCCGGATCTGATTGATGAAAATTACTACTGCGTTGGACTTGCTGATGTGAGCGGTAAGCTTCCTCAGTGCTTGTGACATCAAACGGGCCTGCAGCCCAACATGACTATCTCCCATTTCTCCTTCAATTTCTGCCCTGGGGACCAAAGCTGCAACCGAGTCAATAACTACCACATCAACCGCTGCACTTCTAACCAGTGCTTCTGCAATCTCCAAAGCCTGTTCGCCATTATCAGGTTGTGATACTAAGAGATTGCTGATGTCAACTCCGAGCCGCCTAGCGTATAATGGATCAAGCGCGTGTTCAGCGTCGATAAAGGCAGCCATTCCGCCTTCTTTTTGAGCCTGAGCTATAGCATGGAGAGCCACTGTGGTTTTGCCTGATGACTCGGGTCCAAATATCTCAACGACTCTGCCCCGGGGGAACCCACCTACCCCCAAAGCCATATCCAGTGAAATACAGCCAGTAGATATTACGTCTACATTCAGGGTTGAATTTTCGCCAAGTTTCATTATCGATCCTTTACCGAATTGGCGTTCTATTGTCTTAATGGTGTTGTTGAGAGCTTCTACCTTGTCCTGTTTCAGGTCTTTTGTATCCACACCTTCTCCTCCTCAAACATACGTTCGGTTTCATAAATTATAAGACAAGCTGAATTTTAATGTCAATACATATTTATCCTTTTAGTACAAATGAGCCCATTTCTGAATAGACTGGTCCAGAGGATTTAAGATCACTCATCATTAGGCGCAGTTTGTCTACCCTGAAAACAACTAGTTTATCCTTGGCAGTCATTTTATCAGCCGCTAACTGCATATCCTTGATATTAGTGTCTGAACGAATCCTTCCCAGGGTTAAATGGAACCGATGTTCCCTCTCAGGTTCATAGCCAAGGTCTCCCAGGTACGCGTCAACCCGTTCAGCCGCAAATTCTGCCTTGTCAAGTTCACCCTTTATTCCCAGCCAAAATACTCTGGGCCTCCTCCGGTTAGGGAAATAGCCTACCCCACCGGCAGATAAATTGAACGGAGGAGATGATTCAGCTGCAACAGATAATTGCTTTTTTAATTGAGGAAGGTCAGAAGAATTTACTTCTCCTAGAAATTTGACAGTCAAATGATAATTTTCATATTCGACCCATTTTATGTCAGCCCGGTAAACCCCAAGTTGATTTCTAATCATACGGGCGTGCTGTTTTACGGAGTCTGGTACAGAAATCGCTACAAATAATCTCATGAATTATCCTCCGCTGTCAGTTGGTTATACTCAAGATGTCTTCTTAGAAGATCCAAAGCGGATTTAGCAGACAGGATTCTAATAAAATCGCGGTCTGGCAGCCCTAACCTTAATTCTCTGACCTGACATCCACCCTCGTAGGCCAGGGCAATATACACCAAGCCAACTGGTTTTTCGGGAGAACCTCCTCCCGGCCCGGCAATACCTGTAATCGACAGAGCAAATGTAGTTGCCGACTGACAGCGAAGACCTTCAGCCATTGCTTGAGCTGTCTGCGGACTGACAGCCCCGTATTGCAGCAGGGTTGCTTCACTCACCCCTAATAACAATTGTTTGGCGGAATTGCTGTAGGATATGATTCCACCCCAAAAATAATTGGTGCTACCTGGTAAATCCGTTAGCATTTTGCCCAGCAAACCTCCAGTGCAGGATTCAGCCGAAGCCAAGGTAGCCTTTCTTTTTAAAAGGAGACGGACGGTTTTGTCTATCAATGTGTCATCGTCCAGTCCAAAAACATCCTTCCCCATTTTTGCAACCATAGCTGCGGTTAGTTTTTCTATATAGTCATACTGAACATGGCTGTCACTATACGAATTTTGCAACAACTTTATATGCACTTCACCATCACTAGCCAGTAACGCCAAAGATACCTCCGCCGGAACATTGAGTAACTCGCCGAGTCTTTCCTCCACTTGGGACTCCCCTATTCCCAAAACCTTAATGGTTTTGGTAATAACCGTATTATCTTGAAGGGCCAGACTATTCTTTAGAAGAGGTTCAACCTCATTCAGAAACATTTTGGTCATTTCTCTTGGTGGGCCAGGTAATAAGATCATTATTTTGTCCTTTTTACTTAGATACATTCCTGGAGCGGTACCATTAACATTGTTTAGTACGATTGCTTCGGCAGGAAACATTGCCTGGCGGAGGTTTATCTCCGGCATTGGCCGATGGCGATTGGCGAAAAAGTCCCTAAGTTTTTGAGCCTCTTCTGTTCTTAGCTCCAAATTGCAGTCCATTGTTTGGCAAGCGACGATTTTAGTAAGGTCGTCAAAGGTGGGCCCTAAACCGCCGGTACTTATAACCAAATCCGCCGATGAAAGTGCAGCTTCAAAAGTCCGAATTAAGATCTCCTTATCATCTCCAACCGTACTTTTGCCAACAATTTTTATGCCCAAATTCAACAAGCGGGCTGTCAGGAATTCTGCATTACTGTCCATGGTAGAACCAGTTAATAATTCATTGCCGGTTGAAATTATATAAGCCTTTTTCATTTAATTCCACTCCCAAGAAACAAATCCCATGGTCTTTTATTATTATAAGCAATTTCATTATTTGTTTTGCTTAAAGTCGAAATTGGAAGGTATCACCTGATTTATAGGAGGAAGGACTTTTGAGTCCTTGTTTTATTCTATGACCGGATGTAATTTTGTGCAGGCAGGCCTATTGTCGGAACCAGCTAAAACTGGTAAGGCAGTAATAGGAGATATGATTGTTTCATGCCTTGTGAGTCAGAAGGTTTTAAAAAGATATTTTATTCTTCATAAAATATTCGATTCCTGAAATTAAGGTTATTATTACCGCTATGTACATGGACCATTGACCAAGATGCAGGATACCTAAAGGATAAATAAGGTGTTCCAGCATAATAATCATTACTGCCGTGACCTGACTGATAGTCTTTAGTTTACCCAGTTTACTGGCAGGGATAATTTTGCCTTCTTCTGCTTTCACAACCCGCAAACCGGTTACAGCAAATTCACGGCCAATAATAACTATGGCTATCCATCCGGGCAATTTACCGAGTTCTACCAAACTGATCAAAGCAGCTGTTATTAAAAGCTTGTCGGCTAGAGGATCCAAAATAGCTCCGAGTTTGGTGGTCTGCTTCCACTTGCGTGCCAGGTATCCGTCCAGGCTGTCGGTTAAAGCCGCAAAAAGGAAAATAGCCGCTCCTAAAACCCCACCATAGGGCAGATTGGTCAGCATTAATACCACAAAAATGGGTATCAAGATGATTCGAAATATGGTAATGCTATTCGGAATATTCATCAAATGGTTCCCCAATCATATCGTAATCTCTTATTCCAATCAGATGTACTTTAGCTAATTGCCCTTTTTCAAGCTTAGACTGACTCCTGACCATGGTTATGCCATCCACTTCCGGCGCCTGAAAATAGCCCCGGCCAATATACAGATTACGGGCAGCTTGAGATGATATCAATATGTATTCATCAGTACCAACCCTCGACATGTTTTTTCTGCGGGTTATAGCCTGCTGTAGCTGCATAACCCTGTCAAGTCTTTCCTTCTTAACAGGCTCAGGTACCTGATCGGGCATTGTTAAAGCCAGGGTGCTTTCTTCCGGGGTAAAAGCAAAGGCCCCCAGCCAATCAAACTCGGTAGTCCTTATAAAATCCAATAATAGATCAAAATCGGAATCGCTTTCTCCGGGGAATCCGCACATAACCGTAGTCCTCAAAACTAATCCATTTATCCTTGCCCTCAACTTCTCGATTAGTTGGACCAGTTGTTCACTGGTATGCTGGCGATTCATCCTGGCAAGAATACGATCAGATGCATGCTGAATAGGTATATCCAGATAAGGAACAATCTTAGACTGTTCCGCGATTACGTTTATAAGTCGCTCATCTATATGGGCGGGGTGAAGATACATTAAACGAATCCATTGCAGAGCATCTATTTTGCAAAGCTGCTCAAGCAAACCGGACAGGTGAGGCCCTGCTAGGTCTCTTCCGTATACTGCAGTATCCTGCCCAATCAGAACTAATTCACGAATATCCCTTGCTGCCAGGTCTTGCGCTTCCTCCACAATTTCGGAGGCTGGCCGGGAACGCAGCTTGCCCCGGATAAATGGTATTGCACAATAAGTACAGCGGTTGTTACACCCCTCGGTAATTTTCAGGTAAGCTGAACCTGCTGGAGTTGTTAGTACTCGCGGACCCTTTTCTATAAATATCTCGGGAGGATTGCCTAACATGACCGGGCGTCCTCCACGTACTATAATATTTATTGCTTTGTCAATATCATGGATGAAAGGAGGGCCCACTACTCCATCCAATTCAGGCATTTCCTCTATTAATTCCTGACCGTATCTCTGTACCAGGCATCCGGTAGCGATCAAGTACAGCAACTGCCTGCCTTTCAATTTGCCAGTTTGAATAATAGTATCGATTGCTTCCTCTTTAGCTGTTTCAATGAAACCACATGTGTTGATGATGATAATTTCAGCTCGCTCCAGCTTGTTAACAATCTTGAATCCAGCCTTCTTTATGTTCGCAATCATTATTTCAGTATCAACCCTGTTTTTGGAACAGCCCAGACTTATAAACCCTACCTTCACGAAAAATATCTCCTATTCTTTTGCGCTGAAGGTTTTTTCTGCAATCTGTCCTAAGGAACCTAGTGGTTCAACCGGTTGGTTGTTCAGTCGCAATATAATTCCCCCGGCGTTACCAGTTTTGAGCCAAATCTTTTGTTGGGCAGAAAAGGTTTGAATCTCGCCTTCTGCCATAGTTCGCGAATATACTGTCTGCCCATCCGCCACAACTTGTACCCAGCTTGGCTGTTGCGCCTGTATAAGCAGATTCAATCCACCAGCGTCTTCTCTCGTTTGATTGACATTAGGGACAGTTTGATCTCTATTACCGTTAAGATCAAGGGTAAACGTCTTTTCCGCAATTTGGCCGGATGCTCCCAAGGACTCCACCGGAATACCATTAAGGATCAGATTTATTCCCCCGGCGTTGCCAGTCCTCAGATCAATTCTTTCTTGACCGGAAAAAGACTGACTTTCTCCCACTGCCATTGTTCCTACATAGACTACGTTTCCATCCACGATAACCTGAACCCAACTCCTCTCTTGGGCTTGAACGGCTAGCGCGAGTTTACTCGATACCGCATTATTCTCAGATGCCGGATCAGTATTGGATTGCTCAATCAAAGGCGGCTGTATTATAGCCCGCTGTGAAATATAGCTGGCGACGTAATTGCCCAGCCAGATAACCAGCGCCAAAAATATGGTTGCTGCCAGTACATTTCTAACTGGGAATCCAAATACCTTTCCTTCAGAAACTGGTTCGGGCAAATCTATATCCACAGGTTCATTGATATAGGCAATATTCTTGAAATCCTTAACCAGCTTGTCAGCATCCAATTTTAGAAACCGTGCGTAACTTGCCACAAAACCAACTGAATATACTCTTGCCGGCAGACTATCAAAATCTTCATTCTCCAGGGCAACAAGATAATGCTGGCGTATTTTCGTTTCCTGGGCTACGTCAGCCAGAGAGAAACCCTGCTTCTCTCTCTCCATACGAAGTCTGTCACCGAAGTTAGCTATCGAAATCACCCCCGAAATGATCTATTCGGTCGAAATTTTTTCTCTTACCGTCTGGGCTGTCCCGCCGGCAATTCTCATCGCTTGCCTAATTGGATAACCGGAAGATAGGCCATAGACTAAGCCCGCCATAAAGAAATGCAGGTCCCGCTGGCTATTGAATGACTGATTAGGCAATAAAGGATAATCGCTGATACCCGAGCGGTTGACTAAGACCATATTATCTTTACCATCAGTAATTATGCAGTTTTGGGTTCCTGACTGCAGCAGCTCCAATCCGGTATTCACATAGCGATCGTAGTCCAGGAAATCATCAACGCCCAGGACCAATATATTGGGGATATTCATAATCGGCGGTTTGCGGTCGCTAAGATACCAGGTGCTGCAGACGCAGGCATTTTTATCTGGACGATTTGCAATTCTTCTGCTTACATATTCAAGAAATTGCGGTTCGACAATCAGCCAGTCACAATTAGAGGCTACCCATTCCCTTGTGTATATGGCCTGCTGATAGTCTTCCTGTGTATAACCTTCTTCAAATATTAATCCACCGGCAGCAATGATCTTTTTGCAGGTTTTTTTCGAAGGGTGACGATAAACAGTTGATGTGTCAGCATCGAGGTTTTGTAATTCATTAAGTAATTGTGTACCCAAGTCTTCATTGCCCACCATAGTGATAACTTTCGAACTAATCCCATAGCCCGATAATGCCTGGCAAACGTCTCGAGCAAAACCTGCATGCCCTATATCAATATGGCATTGGTCTTTATCCCCAACCACCTTAATTTCCAAATAAACTTGCCCCAGAACAACTATAGAAACCTTTTTGTTGAAAACATACCCTTTTCCTAGTATCACACCTTTTTTCATCAGGTTTGAAATATGAACAGCAACTGATGAGCGGCTTATACCAAAATGCTGGGCGAGTTCGTCCTGTGAAATCAGCGGTTGCTTCTGCAGCGCTTCAACTATCTCTCTTTCTCGTGCGGTAAGCTTCATTGGTAAGCCTCCACTTGACCTTAATAAATGCTTAGGACCATACTAACATAGTTTATCTATTAGCGTACAACTTTTCCAACTGTTGTTCATCTATCAGTATCTCTCTCTTTTTGTTTAAGTCAGCCTCCGAAACTATGCCGCGTTCCTCAATAATATCCATTAGGCGAGCGGCCCTCGAGTAACCTATTCGAAGTTTGCGCTGTAAAAAAGATACAGAAGCCTTCTGGTTCTCCACTATTACCCTGACTGCTTCCCAAAAAAGATCATCTCCGCCATCATAATCAGCTTGGTCAAGAGACATCTCTACTTCATGGAATTGGTCGACATTTTCACCACTGGCAGTCTGGCTTTTAATAAAATTAACCGTTGCCTCAATGTCACGATCAGATACAAATGCCCCCTGAACTCGGCAGGGTTTTACCGTACCAACCGGCGCAAAGAGCATATCACCTTTTCCCAGGAGTTTCTCTGCACCTCCAATATCCAATATAGTGCGGGAATCGGTTTGAGAGGATACTGCGAAGGCAATCCGTGACGGGATATTTGCCTTAATAATGCCGGTGACAACATCAACTGATGGACGCTGGGTAGCTACTATCAGGTGCATTCCGGCAGCCCGGGCCATTTGCGCCAAACGACAGATAGAATCTTCTACCTCAACCGGTGCGACCATCATTAAATCAGCTAATTCATCAATAATAATCACCACAAAAGGGAGTGGTGGTGCAGTCTGGTTATAACGATAGATATCACGCACACCCAGGTCGGCAAACATCTTGTAACGCTTTTCCATCTCAGTAGTCATCCAGCGTAAGACCACGGCAGCTTTCTTGGGATCAGTAACTACCGGCGTCATCAAATGGGGGATTCCGTTATAGACAGTCAGTTCAACCATTTTAGGATCGATAAACACCAACTTCAATTCGTCCGGGGTCGTATTATAAAGCAAGCTTATTATAATGCTGTTGAGGCAAACACTCTTACCGGAACCAGTAGAACCGGCAATTAACAGATGAGGCATATCACTCAATTTTGCTACCACGGGATTACCTGATATGTCTTCACCCAGAGCAATAGCCAAGGGGCTATTAAGCTTTTTGAAAGAAAGAGAGCCCAGTATGTTGCGTAACCCTACACTGCCTATCTTGGAACTGGGGACTTCGATACCAATAGCTGACTTTCCGGGGATAGGAGCCTCAATACGAATACCAGGCGCTGCTAAATTCAGTTGTAAATCGTCGGTAAGGCTTATGATCTTACTGATCTTCACGCCTGGCGCTGGAGTGAGCTCATATCTGGTGACAGCCGGACCGCAACTAACTTGGTTTACTTTCACACTCACGCCGAAACTGGTAAATGTATCCTCCAGAATAGCGATACTGTCTTTTATATTCTTTTTATCAATGGAACGATCGCTATCTACATTAGTCAACATCTCAATGGAAGGTTTTATATAGCTGCTTGACTGTTCCTTGCTGCGATAAACCAATTCCAACTGACTGGAAGTCCTACTTTTGGAAAGCTGTACCTCTCTGACGGGTGGATCTACAGCTGGTGGGTGAACAACATGGTTTTCATTGCTGGGTAAAGGGCTGTTATTGGCGTTAATTATCACTGCCTCCCGGGGCGGAGTATCAATACTATTATTAGCAGGCTCTTCCACTTCATAAAACATTCTGTCTGTTATCCCCGCTTTAAGAAATTTAAAACGGTTCCATAATAAGGATCCAATTTCTGATAAAGATTTTTCCAGCACCATAACAATCGATAGAATCAGGCATAGTATCAGAAGCACCGATAATCCGATTCTGCCTAATAAACTTACCAGGATGAAAGCTAGTCCACCACCAACGTAGCCACCACCTATACCTTTTAGGGCCGCCTCCCAGGGATTAAGACCCAGCGGAATTTGGAAATTACTATTATAAACAAGAATACCCAGGAAAAATAACGAAAGGCCCCACATGCGTATTGACCACCATTTTTTATATAGACTAATATGTATCGCCCAGAAAAGAATAAAGAAAGGCGTTAATATAGCTATGGACCCAAATAGACTTTTTAGCACCGTGGTCAGGTAAGTGCCTAAAACCCCGATAAATTGCTTATCGCTGGCCAAGCCATCTGCATTTTTGAGTGATACCAGCATAAATATTGCTGCCATCAACAGTATAACAGATGCTATCTCAGCTCTTATCGGTGTATCTCGAAGTTCCAGTTTAGCCGATGATGGTTGTTCAGTGACCTTATTTGCTGTCCGAGTTGGCTTCTTTTTTGCCATTCGCTTAACATCCTTTTAGTACAATTTGCAGAGTCACTTTAAGAGGAAACTTTATCGCAAGATCAATTTGATTAGCCAAAGACCTTAAAACTAAATATGTATTAGATGAAGAAAAGAAGACGAGTCTGATTATCAACTAATAAAGGGTACTTGCCAATATGGTTAGTCCCCCGACTGTCCAGCAGTAGTAAGAAAATACCGATAATCGACCGTTGTGCACCAATCTCATGACAATTTTAATAGCAATAAAACCAGACACCGCCGCAGTCAAGGGACCAACTATCATAGGGAGAATCGCTCCCGTAACACCACTGGCAGAGATGTCCTTTAATTGCACCACCGCGGCCCCCAAAATCACTGGAACAGCTACCAGAAATGAGTAACGAGCTGCAAAGGTGCGATCTAAACCAGCCAACAATCCGCCAGCGATGGTTGAGCCGGACCGGGAGATACCAGGAATAATAGCTATTCCCTGCAATACGCCTATGAACAAAACATTCCAATAAGTTGTTTCTTCTATCTCCTTCATACTAAGCGAATTATCCGCCGCAATCTCAGATACCTTTAGCACCAAACCGGTAATTAATAATCCTATACCTACCACTAACAATGATTCAAATGCCTGTTCGAACAGGGGCTGCAGAAAATAACCCATCAATCCTGCCGGAATGCAGCCAACTATTATCAGATAGGTAAGCCGGGAAAAAGGCTGCTTGATAATTGCCAGAATGTCATCCCAAAAAGCCACAAAAACAGCAATGAGGGTACCCAAATGCAACAGAACATCAAACGCTAATGCACCCTCGCTAATCCCGAAAATATGCTGAAATATAACCAGGTGACCGGAACTGCTTACAGGCAAAAATTCCGTTAATCCCTGCAGAGCACCCAGAAATAAAGCCTGCAGAATCGTCAATAGAGTTACCTCCCCTATAAATGCTTTAGTTATTATAGCACAGCCAATTGAGAAAAATTACTAATATAAGGGCACGTTGTGGCGAACGCACCCTCAGACGTAAAAAAGGCTGATCGCATCGATAATTCGAAATCCTGTTCAATCGCCGTACCTCATGTACGCTTTAATCACAGGCTTTCTGATTACCTTGCTCTAAGCCTTTTTGGGTTGCATGCACTTATATAGACTATACTAATTAGCTGAGGGTATGCTCTATCATTGGACAGTAACTACCATTCCAGGTTGATACCTCTCATCCATATAATCCATCGGATCAGTACTGACTACTCCGATTATTCTGATCTGGTTATAGGCCAGCGGCTCAGCATTGACGAATCCACCCGATGGAAGTTGGATTTGAACCGTTTTCATATATTCTATGGTATTAATGATTTCCTGAGGATCAGGAACGAATATAATCATTGCAATTGACCACCTCCATCCTTTAACTCATGTAGTTTATGCAAAGCCTCATGTAGGCCGCCCACGTCATCTACCAGCCCGCAGTCGACAGCGTCTCTGCCGACCAATACGGTCCCAATATCCCGGGCCAGATCACCGGTGCGGAACATGAGTTCACGAAACTTTGCTTCACTGATTTTTGAGTGTTCCACTACGAATTTAACTACCCGATCCTGCATTTTGTCCAAGTATTCATATGTTTGCGGTACACCGATCACTAATCCAGTAAGACGAATGGGATGGATAGTCATGGTGGCAGATGGTGCTATGAAAGAGTAATCTGCACTGACAGCAATGCTGGATCCGATCGAATGCCCTCCTCCGATTACTATAGAGACAGTAGGCTTTGACAGCCCGGCTATCATCTCAGCCAACGCCAAGCCTGCTTCCACATCACCGCCCACTGTGTTCAGCACTACCAGAAGCCCTTTAATCTGTGGATTTTCCTCTATTGCAACCAGTTGGGGTATAACATGTTCGTACCGGGTGGTCTTATTTTGGGGCGGCAAAACAAGGTGCCCTTCCACCTGTCCTGCGATGGTCAAGCAATGGAAATCACTTTTGAAATTAGGTATGTCAATCTGCCCAAGTTCCTTTATATTCTCAAGTTTAGGATTTTGATCTTGTTCCTGGGGGATTGGATTTTCTTCATTCAATTGTATATTCTCCTTTCCAATACGTTAATTTTTCTTAGATTTACCGCATCTCCAACAAATCATACATACGGCTGTTTAACTGGTTATTTGTAGTGGAAAGAATGAAAAATCCCCCGACTTGTGTTCGGGGGATAGCAGTTTTAATTAGAAGATCGATTAGATCGATTTTAGATTTCCATAATTATCGGCATTATCATAGGCCGCCGACCAGTAACCTCGAAAAGATGTTTACCTAGTTTATCTCGAATCTGGGATTTGATTACCGCCCATTCGGTTACGTTCTTACGGGCTGACTGTTCCATGGCTTCGCGGACTTTTAGCTTAGAATTTTCTATTAGTTGCTCGGATTCTCTTACATAAACAAATCCTCTGGTTACAATGTCCGGGCCAGACACAATCTCACCGGTTTCTTTATTAATCGAGACCACCACAATCATTATTCCATCCTGGGATAATTGACGCCGGTCGCGGAGAACTATATTTCCCACGTCACCTACACCTAGACCGTCTACCAGCACCTTGCCGGCGGTGACTCTACCTGTAACCTGGGCTTTTTTCTTACTTATTTCTATCACTTGACCATTCTCCGCGACAAAAATGCGGGAATGCGGTATGCCAAGGCTTTCGGCAATTTTTGCGTGCTTCATCAGGTGCCTGCATTCACCATGAACGGGAATAAAATAACGAGGTTTAATCAGGTTGAGAACTAATTTGAGCTCTTCCTGGGAAGCATGTCCAGAGACATGAACACCCATTTCCCTTTCGTAAATAACCTCCGCTCCCTGTTTAAATAAAAGATCAATAGTCTTGGAAACCATTTTTTCATTACCGGGAACAGGTGTAGCCGATATAATAACCGTATCCCCGCTGTTAATCCCGACCCAACGATGGTCGGCAGTTGCCATTCTGCTTAAAGCCGACATAGGTTCACCCTGTGAACCTGTGGTAGCTATTACAATTTTCTCTGGGGGATATCTATTGATATCTTCCAGTTCAATCAATGTGCCCTCTGGTATATCCATATAACCGAGCTGGTTGGAAACTCTTACATTGTTGACCATACTGCGTCCAACCACGGCTACCTTGCGATCGTATTTTACCGCGGTGTCAATGACCTGCTGTATACGATGAACATTGGAAGCAAAGGTCGTCACAATTATCCTGCCCTCGCACCTGCCAAACACCTCATCAAAGGTATGCCCAATAACCTTCTCGGATGGAGTAAAGCCCGCTCTATCAGCATTAGTGCTATCGCTGAACATGACTAAAACGCCTTTTTCGCCTAACTCAGCCATCTTCCGGAAATCAATTACCTGTCCATCTACAGGAGTTTGGTCAATTTTAAAGTCTCCGGTATGAAAGATTATTCCCAAAGGAGTATGGATTGCTATACCCAGGGCATCTGGTATGCTATGACTGACCCTAAAAAACTCGATTTCCAGCTGATCGATGTAAATTGAATCCCGTGGTCTCACGATATTCAGGGTCGCATTATTTATGCTGCTTTCTTTCAACTTTCCTTCTACAATACCTAAGGTAAGCTTACTCCCGTATATGGGAGGATTAATTTCCTTTAACACAAAAGGTAAAGCGCCCACATGGTCCTCATGACCATGGGTTAGAAGAATAGCTTTGACTTTTTCCCTATTTTCAATCAGATAAGATATATCAGGAATAACTACGTCAATACCCAACAATTCGTCCTCAGGAAACATGAGTCCGCAATCGATGACAACAATAGTATCCTGGTATCTGATTGCCGTCATGTTTTTGCCGATTTCCCCCAAACCGCCCAGGGGAATTATGTTCAGCCGTGCATCCTCAGGCACTCAAACACCTCCATCATATTTAGTTTTACCAGGCAAATCCGCACGTGTATCCGCTTTCATAATTATAGATGATAGAACAGCGCTATTCAACTATTGCTGATTCATAATGCATTCCTAAGCAGAATTAATTTACTCACTATTATGACATTGATGAGAACTTAAGCAATTTACAGTAATAATAATTAAACAACCGGCACTTTTCGCACCGGTTGTTTACATATTATTAAGTTTACAAGGGCAATTTATTGAATCAATTTATATCAGAGCATAGTCGGCCAACAATTGTTTTAATTGACTAATTTCTCCCTGGTTGGCACAATACATTGGCAGCCTTACCCCTCCTACGTCCATTCCCATTATATTGAGTGCCTCTTTTACCGGTACCGGATTAGTCGTAATAAATAGTCCTTTGAACATAGGAAATAATTGGTTGTGGAGTTCACGGGAAGCCTGAATGTCCCCCCGCGCAAAGGCATCAATCATTAGCTTAATCTGCGGTCCAATCAAATGGGAAGCAATACTGACAACGCCCACTGCTCCCAGAGCCAACATCGGCAGGGTAAGAGAATCATCTCCAGAATATATGGCGACTTTATCCGGCACTATTTTCTTTAACATTGACATTTGATCCATCATACCGGTAGACTCTTTCAGCGCGACGATATTATCTATCTCCGCTAAACGGGCAACTGTTTCCGGAACCATGTTAACTCCAGTCCGGCCAGGAATATTGTACAGCATAATTGGGATTGAAACGCTCTCAGCTATGGCTTTATAGTGTTGATATAATCCCTCCTGAGAAGGTTTATTATAATAAGGCACCACCAACAGAAGACCGTCAACACCAATTTTCTCCGCTTCCCTGCTTAAGTGGATCGTTTCCTGAGTATTATATGAACCGGTACCTGCCCATACCTCAACCTGGCTGCCCACCTGTTTCTTAATCTGTTCAAAAAGCTGGAGCTTTTCAGATGTACTCAATACCGGTGATTCCCCTGTTGTACCACTGACGACAATGCCATCACTGCCATGGTCGACAAGATACTGGGCTAACTCGCCCGCCTTGCTATAATTTACCTGTAAATCAGAATCATACGGTGTGACCATTGCTGTCAACATTTTAAAGCTCATTCTTAATCCCCGCCTCCAAATATCTAATAATTCCCCAATTCAAATTTGTCGTGTAATGCTTGTACTGCTCTCTTCATATCCTCCTGTTTGACCAAACACCATATGTTAGTATACGAGTCACCGGCCTGCAGGATGTCTATGTCCATAACGCTTAGAGCTTCAACTACTTTATACATTATACCAGGGATACCAGTCATAGCAGCACCTACTACTGCCACCTTGGCGCAGTTAAATTCCATGACTGGAGATAAATTTAATTCATTTAATATATTTTCCGCTCGATGCGCTTTTTCCCGGCTTACCGTAAACATAATTGCGGTGGGTTGAACTGTGATGAAATCAACGCTTATTCCTGATTCAGCCATGGATTTAAACACTAAGAGTTCAATATTGCCTTTACTGTTACCTTCGTCACGCCGTATTTTTATCTGGACAATATTGGATGTATAAGTAATGCCGGTGATTAAACGGTCACTAATAATATTTACGGGATCGTTGATGGTATAAGTCTGATTGGAGACGAAAGTGCCAGGGGAATCGAGAAAAGTAGAACGAATTCTTAAAGGAATGCCCTTCTGCATAGCTATTTCGATAGCCCGGGGATGAACTACTTTTGCTCCATCTCTGGCTAATTGACATATTTCATTGTAATTGATTGAATCAAGCAAACGTGCATTTTCGACAATTCGAGGATCAGCTGTCATTACACCCTCAACGTCAGTATATATGTCTATATATTCTGCGTTGAGTGCCACCCCGACTGCTGCCGCGGTAGTATCGCTTCCCCCTCTTCCTAAGGTTGTCAGTTCGCCATTCTCACTCACACCCTGGAAACCCGCCACCACTGCAACCAAACCTCGCTCCAGGCAGTCCATTATCTTTTGTGTTTTAACATAGCGGATGTGAGCATCGCCGAAATTACCATCAGTTACTATACCGGCCTGTTCACCGCTTAAAAAGGTAGCTGGCATGCCCTGGGCAGTCATCTGATTGGCGAGCAAAACCCCACAAATAGTCTCCCCGCAGGACAATAGAATGTCGAGTTCGCGCGGTAATGGATCAGGATTAACCTCTTTTACAAGGTTAATCAATGTATCCGTGGCATAAGCGGCGTTCTCACGACCCATTGCGGAAACCACAACTACAGGCGAATACCCGGCTGATTTAGCATCTGCAACTAAGTCACATACCCTAGATCTTAATTCGTTGGTGGCTAGTGATGTTCCGCCAAACTTCTGAACTAAAATCTTCACTAGGTTTCACTTCCTAATATAGGTTTTGTTCAACAACTATTTCAGCTATCTGGATGGCATTGGTAGCAGCCCCTTTTCTGATCTGGTCTGCAGCCACCCATAAGGCCAAACCGTTTTCAACAGATATATCTTTCCTAATTCGCCCTACAAAGACCTCATCCCGGTTCGAGGTATATAGAGGCATGGGATAAATCCGGTGGAGCGGATCGTCCTGAACTACCACTCCCGGCGCTGACGCCAGAATCTGTTTAACCTCTTCAACTTCCAGATGCCTAGCGGTTTCTATATTTATAGATTCGGAATGACTCCTGAATACTGGCACTCTAACCGCAGTAGGGGCTACTTTTAGATCAGGTAAATTCATTATTTTCCTGGTCTCCCACACCATTTTCATTTCTTCCCGGGTGTAATTGTCCTCTACAAAATCGTCAATGTGAGGTATAAGATTAAATGCTATCTGGTGTTGGAATACCTGAGGGGTGGTTTTGCCATCCCGGAGATAATCTCTGGTTTGTTGATCCAATTCATCGATTCCCGCTTTACCTGCTCCGGAAACCGCCTGATAGGTCGAAACCACCACTCTTTTAATCCCGGCTGCCTGATGGATCGGATTAATGGCAACCACCATAATTATGGTTGAACAATTGGGATTAGCAATTATACCTTTGTGGGAAGCTACAGCGTATGCATTTACTTCCGGAACCACTAAAGGCACTGTTTCGTCCAACCGAAATGCATAACTATTGTCGATCACCACGCAGTCATTATCTACTGCCAGAGGCGCTAATATTCGGCTGATATCGGTACCAACCGCAAATAAAGCCAGATCCGATTGCTTGAAGGCCTGTGCATCTGCAACTCCCACGGTTAAAGATTCACCTTTGAACTTGATCTTAGTGCCAGCTTCACTAGGGTCAGCCAAGCATAATAGTTCTCCGGCGGGAAAATTTCTTTCCTCTAAAACCTTGAGCATCTCCTGTCCGACTGCACCCGTAGCTCCTACTACTGCTAGTTTTACTTTGTTAGCCACGTTACTACCTCCTGCACATTGCATCGTCTTTGATTACGTTTTCATATTCTAACATACTCAAAGAATTTACTACAATGATCCCAGTAAAAGTGGCTGAATTTGCTTAGCCTGCAGAGCACATATGACGGTATCAACGACCTGTTCCAGGTTCGCCACCACGGAGTTGCATTTTTGGAATGGATCATCCTGACGGAATGGCACAAAATAGATATTTTTCATGTTTAAAAGCAAACCAAGGTTGCGGGCATTTATGCCGAGTGCATCGTTGGTCGAAATAGCTATAACTACCGGGCGCTGGTTCCTTAAATGGGCCTTAACAGCCATCAAAGCAGGGGTATCCACAATACCGTTGGCCAGTTTGGCTATGGTATTTCCAGTGGCTGGCATAACTACTACAACGTCCAACAATTTCCGTGGACCGATTGGTTCAGCCCCTGTAATAGAGTTAATGATGGGATTATCAGTTGCCTGATGAAGCGAATCTTTTAGATCATCGGTTTGGTAAAAGCGGTTATTAGTTGTGTCAACAGTATAGGAAATGATCGGATAGATTACTGCGCCTTCCGCCTTTAATTTGGGGATTTGCTGCAGCGCCGCATCCATAGTACAATGGGATCCAGTTAATACTACGCCTATTTTAACGCCTGTTAATCTTTCCTCTTTCATCTGATCACCCCCTATGAACCAAATTGCAGCTCTTTTTCCGCGTGTGAAATTTCTGAAATAAGCAGCCTGGGAATAACGTCGGCCAATATTTTTCCGGCAGAAATCGGAGCAACCCTGCCCGGTAAACCAGGTGCTAAAATAGCTTTTATACCATAAGAATTTGCCGCTTCAAAATCAGTTCCTCCAGGTTGGGTAGCCAAATCTATGATAAGGATGTCCGGATTGGCGTATTTGAGAACATTTCGATCGAGAACCAAACTCGGGACTGTATTGAACACAATATCGCTGCTGCGCATTATTTCGTGAATATCTTCGTAACTAGCGCGATGACAACCCATTTCATAGGCCCTGGCCAGCTGACCTGGATTGCGGGCTACAACCGTGACGTCAGAACCCAGCGCTTTCAGAATTCCTGCCATGGTTACTCCTACCCGGCCAAAACCAATAACACTGGTTTTACTTCCGTGAATAGTACTCAGGGTTTCTTCCATTGCGATCTGGATAGCACCCTCTGCCGTCGGGATAGAATTAAGGATAGCAATTTCGTCCATCTCAACGATTTCCAACAGTTTAAAACTGTATTTCTCAGCCCATTCTTTCAGAAATTTGCGGGCCGAACCGATGATCACATTCGCATGGGGTGCCATACTTGCGATGGCTTTTTCTGTCAAGATAAGCTCTTGCTCCGAATATACTGCTCTTACCACTCCTTTTTCATTGGTACCCGGTAATGGCAGTATTAGTACCTCGGTATCCCTACAGGCACTTTCAGCACTATTGACAACAAATGCGCCATGGCAGACTCTTTCCTTTGGAAAACCGGCTACGACTACGGTTGCACCGCGTCTAACCAGTTCTTCCACTAGTATTAATTCCCGATCATCTCCTCCCACAACCGCTATTTTAATTCCAGAAAGAATAGAACACACCGTATGCACACCTCCGGGTTTTTACTCTGCAACTAGAGTTAATAGCATTATATGTACTTTGGATAAAGCTGTGTCTGTCCCAATGTTGCTCATAAGACGTAAAAAGAGAGCAAGCTTGCTCTCTTAGATAATTATTAATATAAAATGGAAATACATTTAGTATAGGTAACTGCCGCCCGTCCTAGGCAGAATAATTAGACGGTTATTGATTATAAAAATTCTTCCAGGCCGTATACTAATCCGCGCATCCCAACAATTTTCTTGGCTGTCATTACAACACCAGGCATGAATCCAACTCGATCATATGAATCATGCCTGATTCTGAGACTTTGTCCGACCCCGCCGAATATAACCTCCTGATGGGCTACAAAGCCCGGTAGCCTAACACTATGGATTCTGATCCCATTTAATTCGCCTCCCCGGGAACCGGCTATCTTCTCGAATTCCCTGCTGTTACGGGCTGTTTTTCGTTGTCTCTGCTGGGTTATCATTTCCGCAGTCTTAATGGCTGTCCCAGATGGTGCATCCATTTTCTGATCATGGTGAAGCTCAATAATCTCCACGTCAGGTAAATACCGGGCTGCCTCCTGGGCGAGTTTCATCATTAACACTGCCCCAATAGCAAAGTTAGGTATGACTGCTACCCCTACTTCGTTTTCCAGAGCGAACTTCTCTAGTTGCTTGAGTTCAACCTCGTTCAAACCGGTAGTCCCAATTACACAGTGTATTTTGCGCTGAAGAGCATTTTTCGCATTATTATAGACAGCTTGGGGATTGGTGAAATCAATCATGACATGAGCCTGGTTTTTATCCAGCCAATCATCAAGGTCATTATCAATCGGCAAAGGCACCTGCGTAATTTGTGCCGATTCCGCCCTACCCCGAGCACGAATATCAACCAGACCTACCAGATCCAATTCCTCATCCTGGTACACTGCCCGTGCAGTTTCCTGGCCCATTTTTCCCAGCGCGCCTGACACGATAACCTTAATTTCAGCCGCCATTACCAAACCTCCTTAATAACTTATGGAATATTCTTATATATTTTGACGATATAGTCAAGAAAGTGCCTTATGTCAGGTTGGATTTTGTATAGTATAATATTGGGGTCAATAAATGATGAGGTGACAGATTCTATGCCTTTTGATGGACTAGCTATTCGGGCCATCAGCCGCGAGTTAAATGCGCTGTTAGTAGATAGCCGTATTGATAAAATATATCAACCGGAGAAAGATGAACTGGTATTTTCTCTACGTCGTCCCCGGGGAGGGACACTTCGTTTGGTTATTTCCGCCAATCCGAAATGGGCGCGTATCCACATAACCGAACAACGCAAGCCAAATCCCAGTCAACCAACAGCATTCTGTATGTTGCTGCGTAAATATCTGGAAGGCGGCAAAATTAAGGAAATCAAGCAGATAGGAATGGAGAGAATAATCCGTATTCGAATCGAAGCGCTGAACGATTTCCGCGAATGGCAAGACAAGGTGCTATTCTGTGAGTTCATGGGCCGGCACTCGAATATAATTTTGGTAAATCCTGAATCAGGCTTGATTCTTGACGCAATTAAGCGGGTAAGCAGTGAGATCAGTTCATTGCGTGAGGTGTTGCCAGGAAAGGAATATGTTGTTCCCCCGGGACAGGGAAAATTAGAGCCCGAGATGGTTGATAACCAAGCTTTTTCAACTGCCCTGTGGCAGCAAGATGAGAATATGGTTGCAGCCAATGCTCTTTTCAACATTTGTACCGGGCTTAGCCAATTCAGTGCAAAACAAATATGTTTAGCGGCTGGATTAAATGAAGATATAATGATCGGTGAATGTGGTGAATATGAATTGAACCGGCTTTATACTCTGGTGCGCAATAATATCACTAATATTGATGAGGGAGAATATTCTGCTACTGTACAATTTCGCAAGTCAAATCCTCTCGATCTATCCCCATTTTTACCCATACATATTGCAGCTCCAATAACGGCCAAACCCTATGCATCTATGAATGAGGCTTGTGAGGAGTATTATGGACAAAAACTCAGCCAATTGCGATTGCAGTCAATGCAGGACAATCTTTCTCGTAAAATCGGTGAACATCTAACTAAAGCCTATCGAAAAAAACAGTTTCAGGAGGCTGACCTAAACCAGGCGGCAGAAAAGGATATTTATAAAAATTGGGGTGAACTGTTAACATCCTATGCTCATAGGTTTAAAAAAGGAGATCATTTTGCGTTAGTTCCCGATTTCGATACCGGAGAAGAAATAGAGTTGCCCCTGGACGTTCGTTATACCCCCATTCAAAACGCCCAGCGTTTTTTCAAGATCTATAATAAAAGCCAGGGAACCAGAAAACATCTGGTTCGAATGATGGCTGAGACCCAGCATGTCATAGATTATCTGGAGTCGGTTCTGGTAGCTGTCAAACAATCCGAAAATCACGCTGAAATAGAGGAAATAATTGAGGAATTAGAAAAGGAACATTACTTAAAGTCTGCGCCGGTTAGGGGTAAAAAGAAACCGGTTCGAAGTTCACCGCGTCAATTTATATCCTCAGATGGTCTGGAAATTAGAGTGGGACGCAATAATTATCAGAATGATCGCTTGACTCTTAAGGAATCCCAGAAGATGGATCTGTGGCTGCACACCCAAAAGATCCCGGGCAGTCATGTTATTGTCAGTCTACCACCGCATATGACCTCGATTAACCAAATCCCTGACAGGACCCTGGAAGAGGCTGCCGCTTTAGCTGCCCACTTCAGCCAGGCATCCACAGCAGCCAAAGTGCCGGTAGACTATACCTTCCGTCATAATGTGAAAAAGCCTGGCGGAGCCAGGCCGGGTATGGTTATTTACGATAACTATTGGACTATCATGGCTGTCCCCAGCGAAGAGAAATTGCAACATTTAGCGCCACGAGAGTTCGACCGATAATATTTGGTTCTAACTTGAGGCAGACTTGAGAAAAGTCTTATTGAAAAAATCCCTGAAATACTCGCGATTATGGGGTTTCTCCCGGTACATATTGTTGTCTGCTTCTTTGAATACTTCCTCCATATTCTGGTTGGAGTGCTGTTTCACCGCCCAGCCTATTGATAAGCTGATCGGTATCGGTGGTGTCAGTTGGCGCGATGATCTTGCATTATCTCTGATTCGCTGGCACGCAATTTCAACAACATCTGCCGTGCATTTAGGGAGCAATACCGCAAATTCATCCCCGCCAATACGTGCTATTACATCACTAGTTCGAAAACTGCGATTGAGTATATCAGCCACAGCAGCCAGAAGTTCGTCTCCAGCTTGATGCCCTAAATGATCGTTGACCAACTTCAGTCCATCAACGTCGCAGACAACAATGCCAACTGGATCAAAGCGGCCGCTTTGCATGCGATCCATTTCTTCTTCAAAATAGTTGCGATTATACAAGCCGGTAGGTTTATCATGCAGATTGAGGTAACGAAGCCATTCTTCCATCTCTTTACGATCAGAGATGTCACGTATTAATACCTGAACAAGATTTTGCCCCTGTAACTGAATCCTGTTAAGACTAATTTCCAAATCAATAGGTGAACCATCGGCCCTACATAAGCCTATCTCAAATAACATCGGATCACCATCCAATACCCGGTCGCCCTTTTCCTTGAGTAAGTTAAAGGTATTGCGCCCATCCATCTGAACCGGTGGTATAAAACGTTTCACTGATGATCCTTTTAATTCAGAGAGCTCCAATCCGAAAATCTCCGCAGCCCGGCGATTGCAATCTATAACCTGCAGCCGGTCTATTAGTAGGATGCCATCATTGGCAGTCTCAAACAAAAGACGGTACTTCTCTTCGCTTTCGCGCAGTCTCTCTTCCATTGCTGACCGTTCTGCAATGCTCATCTCAATGTTATCTGCCATACACTTAACCCCCTGCGGAAATAATAAACCCTTATTTAATTATCTCAACCGAGCCATCCTCATGGGTCTTTGCTTCATTGCCCTCTTCTAAAATATATACCTTATTATTAACAGTATCTACAGCAATCTGACGATTGATTATGGTAGCAACTTCTTCCTTCGTTATCAAAGTGCGGATCTGAACACCGTTGTCGTAAAATTCCAGATGCATTTTATCCCCGTTTTCCCTATCAACAGTCTTCTCTTGAACCTGCTGGTACGGTTTCAGGAATACATATTTATAGCCGCCTTCCACGAACTGCATCTGCTGGCCATTAAGAAATACCTTCATTCAACTGACCTCCTGCTAACTGCGGCTGCCGGGCTTAATTGCATCTCCGAGACCTTCTTTGCATAAGGGACATTCCTCGGCCGGCCATGATTCGATATCCATCGTTAATACCGCCTCTTTGCGAACGCCAAAATCTACTTTACCAGCACTACGGTCCACCAGGACACCTACTCCAGCCACTTCAGCTCCAGCCCGGTGTACAATATCAATTACCTCGACCACCGATCCCCCGGTGGTGACAACATCTTCGACCACCAACACCCGACTGCCAGCTTTTAGCTCAAATCCCCGCCTTAGAGCCATCTGGCCATTTTCTCTTTCACAAAATATTCCGGGTACATTTAAGTGCCTGGCAACCTCATAAGCCACTATTATGCCCCCCATTGCTGGGCCAATTACTATATCAATGTTATCAGCAGCAAATTTTTCGGCCAGGTGAGCAGCTAATTGTTCCGTATATCCAGGATACTGCAAAACCTGGGCACATTGCATATAACGATTGCTGTGCCGACCGCTGGTGAGTTTGAAGTGTCCCTCCATCAACGCACCTGATTGAGTGAAAATCCTTATAGCTTCATCCTGACTTAACATTATTAGGCCTCCAATTCCTCTATAATTTTCTGCGCGGCTTCTACAGGATCACTGGCTTGAACGATGGGACGGCCTATAACCATGTAATCTGCTCCCAGGTCAAGCGCCTGGCGAGGCGTGGTGATACGCTTTTGGTCGTTGGCCGCTGACCACAGCGGTCTGATACCAGGGGTCACAATTTTGAAATCAGGCCCGCAGGCCTGCCGGATTAGGGTAATTTCCTGCGGTGAACAGACTACGCCACCCAGACCGGATTCATTTGCCATTAGAGCCCATTTTACCACTAATTCTTCTACCCTCAAACCAGTTACATACATCTCCTCGTTTAATTCCTTTTGGGATATGCTGGTCAGAACCGTGACTGCCAATATCAAAGGCGCTGCAGACCCATAACGATCGGCTTCTTTTTTTGAAGCCTCCACGGCCTGGCACATCATCTCTCTTCCGCCGGCAGCATGCACATTAAACATAAAGGTATTCAAACGGGTAATAACTCGGGCAGCAGAAGCAACGGTATTGGGTATATCATGTAGTTTGAGATCCAGAAAGACATTTCCGCCTAAATCATGAATACGATGTACAATTTCGGGTCCTAATCCGTTATATAGCTGCATACCTATCTTAAATACTCCAACGTGACCGCTTAATATTTTTACCAGACGAATAGCTTCCTCACTGGTGTCGACATCCAGAGCGAGTACAATTCTATCTTTTGCCTCCAATGTATAACCCCCTTCTAAATCCTTTATTATTAATTATTATTTCGTTACTGCAACTCCAACTAAATCACTGACATTTTCCACCCGGTTGGAGATCATATATTCCTTGATCCCCATCGCAACCTCGCTTGCGATACCCGGATTTACGAAGTTGGCAGTGCCCAAAGAGACTGCGGAAGCTCCTGCCATTAGAAATTCCAGGGCATCAATGGTGTTCATGATGCCGCCACCGCCAAGGATAGGAATTTCGACTTCACGATAGACTTGGTAAATCATACGCAATGCCACTGGTTTAATAGCTGGTCCGGATAAACCGCCGAAAATGTTAGCCAGCACGGGACGGCGTTTGTTTACATCAATCGCCATACCTAAAAGAGTATTTACCATCGCTAGGGCATCGGCCCCTCCCTCCTGTGCCGCTCTGGCGATAGCCACTATATCAGTCACATTAGGGCTCAATTTAGGCATCACTGGTAAGGAGGTTTCAGATTTGACGGCTTGAACCACTTGTTTTACCATCAACGGATCTGTACCAAATAGCAAGCCGCCCTTTTTAACGTTGGGGCATGATATGTTTAGCTCAATCCCAGCCAAGCCGGATTGCCCTTCCAACCTGGCCGCTATGGCAGCATAATCTTCAATGCTGTTTCCGGCTATATTGGCAATAACTGTAATATTCTTGTCTTTTAAATAAGGCAGGTGTTTGTTTAGAAAGACATCAACTCCTGGATTCTCCAAACCTATTGCGTTTAACATGCCAGCCGGTGTTTCAAAAATTCTGGGCGGTTGGTTGCCTCCACGCGGTTCCAGGGTCGTACCCTTTACTATAACCGCTCCAATATCTGATATATCTATGTAAGGCTCGTATTCCCTACCATAACCAAAAGTTCCCGATGCAACTGCGACTGGATTATTCATCTTGATTCCGCCTAAGTTAACTTCCATATTAAGGGCGGCTGAATTGAAATTATTCACAGCAACACCTCCTATCGATCTGATCTTGGTTGAAGCTGACTGAGTCGATGGGGAATACTGGCCCGTCCTGGCATATTTTTGCATAATTATTTTGGCCCGGCTGCAGTTGGCGGGCACAGCCAAGGCAAGCGCCTACACCGCACGCCATATGCTCTTCCAGGGATAACTCTCCGGCAACCTTGTTTTTAATAGCCCAGTTGGCAACCAGTGCCATCATAGCTTCAGGCCCGCATGTATAAACGCGATTATAAGATAAGGAATCTTCGAGATCCAACAGATCTGTCACTAATCCGTTATGACCTAGCGTTCCGTCCAGGCTGGCCATTTTGACATCAATACCTATTTTCTCAAATCGCTGTCCGGCAATCAGTTGTTTCGAGTTTGCGGCACCCAGCAGTAAATTAATCCGGCAACCTCTTTCTCTCAACTGCCGACCCAAATACATCAGTGGAGCAACACCTACTCCACCGCCAACTAACAAGATATTTTCAGGTTTATCTGGGAGTGTAAATCCTGTACCCAAGGGGCCCATGATATCGATTTCATCGTCTGCTTTCATATCTGTCAGGAGAACTGTGCCACGGCCAACGACTCGATACAGAACTGATATAATGCAGTTGTCAGCCAGTACATCATATATACTTAAAGGCCTCCGTAATAACGGATCAAATGTGCTGTTGGTTCTGATATGCAGGAACTGGCCAGGCTGACACTCCCGAGTGGTTGAGGGGGCAACAAAATCCATGACATAAAGGTCAGGCGCCACCTGGCGATTATCGAGCACAGTACCCTTTTCCAACAATGGCATAAATTCTTTCCTCCATTAATTTGTTAGACTATTTGACCTTCCCGGGCTACTATTTTCCCCTTTACTATTGTCATCCAAGGCCAGCCTTTCAAGGTGTGCCCTTTGAAGGGAGTATTTTTACCCTTGGAGTAAAATTCCTCTGGCTTTACGGTTTTCGTCAACATTGGATCAAGAATAGTAATATCGGCATTTGTACCAACATCTAGAGTACCTTTGTCAATTCCAAGCACTTCGGCTGGACCAACCGTAAATAACTCTACCATTTGGGTCCAATCTAACAATCCCTTATTAACCAATCCATCAATAACCACAGCGACAGCCGTTTCAAGACCTGATATTCCAAATGAAGCCAGATCATATTCACAATCCTTGCTTTCCAGATGGTGAGGCGCATGGTCCGTTGCTATACAGTCTACTGTACCGTCAGTTAATCCATGCCGCAATGCCTCGATATGTTCCATTGAACGAAGGGGAGGATTGACTTTAGTATCAGAGTCGTAATTTCCAGTAATTTCGTCGGTGAGGATCAAATGATGAGGGGTCACCTCACAGGAAACATTTACTCCCCGAGCTTTAGCAGCTCGAATTAAATCCATCGTACCTTTAGTGGATGCGTGACATATATGAACACGACTGTGGGTAGACTCTGCCAGAATAATGTCCCGTGCTACCATAATTTCTTCGGCGGCGGCGGGAATGCCTTTGAGCCCATATAGGATTGAAAAATATCCTTCGTGTATTTGTCCATCTCTGGTAAGACTTCTTTCTTCACAGTGGGATAAAACTGGCAGATCAAACATTTTGGCATATTCCAATGCATTTCTCATTAAATTGGAATCACTGACTGGTTTCCCATCATCGCTAACTGCCACACATCCTGCTGCTACCAGGTCAGCCATTTCGGTTAATTCTTTTCCAGCCTGTTCTTTTGAAATACAACCTATGGGCATAACATTTACTATTCCAGATTTAATCGCGCGCTCACGTATAAATGTTGCTATTGCGGCATTATCAACCGGAGGATCGGTGTTCGGCATGCAACATATTGTAGTAAAACCACCGGCTGCGGCTGCCCTGGTCCCGCTGGCTATATCTTCCTTATATTCGAATCCGGGTTCTCGCAAATGCACATGCATATCTATAAAACCGGGACAGACGATCTTTCCAGTGGCATCAATAATCGTTCCTTCAAGATCCAAGATATTAACCTCAACCGCACTAATAAGACCGTCTTCAACCATAACATCCATAATAGCATCGATATCGTTGGCAGGGTCAACTACCCTTCCGCCCTTAATAAGTAATTTCATCGCGAGATCCCCCCATCATCAGGAATAATAATGCCATCCTAACCGCTACCCCATTAGTGACCTGCTCATTTATCACCGAACGGTTTCCGTCAGCCAAAGCTGATGAAATCTCAACCCCTCTATTCATCGGTCCCGGGTGCAGCACCAAAACATCATCCTTGGCCCGCCGAAGCTTGTCCGGACTCAACATATAGAGATTTGCATATTCATTTAATGAAGGAAACAAACCGCTTTGCTGGCGCTCTTTTTGAATACGCAGAACATTTATTACATCAACCCCATCTATCGCCTGGTCAATACTATAATAGCTTTTCACCCCAAGTTTTTCGATTTCCGGAGGCATCAACGTGGACGGACCGGCTAGTCTTATTTCACAACCAAATCGGCTTAATCCTATGATATTTGAGCGGGCTACCCGGCTGTGAAGAATATCGCCAATAATAGCAACCTTTAAGCCTTCCAGAGTACCCTTTTTCTCTCTTATACTGTACATGTCCAAAAGAGCCTGGGTGGGATGCTCGTGGGTTCCGTCACCTGCATTGATAACCCTCATACTGGTATTTCTGGCTATATAATGAGGAGTACCACTCATAGAGTGCCGTACCACCATTAAATCAAATCCCATCACTTCGATGGTTTTGATAGTATCACGTAAACTTTCCCCTTTTTGAACACTACTGGTTGATACCGCTAAATTAACTGTATCAGCGCTCAAGTACTTGCCGGCAATTTCAAATGAAGTCCTGGTCCGGGTGCTGTTTTCATAAAAAACGGTCACCATAGCTTTACCGCGAAGTGCAGGCACTTTCTTAATATCCCGGCTGATAATGTCCTTCATTGGTATGGCCGTGTCTAAAATCAACTCGATCTCCTCGCGGCTCAACTGCTGCATTCCTAATAAGTCCTTGTGTTCGAATTTCACCACTAAGCCTCCTCATCAGTACAAAATAAAAAGCCTTTCCTGTCTAGGCTGACAGGAAAGGCTTTTACCTGCTCTCTTTCCCTTGCCAGCCTCTCTGGACTAGTTTAAAGGGGATTCACTCATTGATCTATTATTTCTTGTAGCACTACCTCTTCTTTATTGTCTATTTCCTTTACCAGGACAGATATTACTTCGTTACGCGAGGTAGGAATGTTCTTGCCAATGTAGTCGGCTTTGATGGGAAGTTCCCTATGCCCCCGGTCTACCAACACTGCAAGTTGTATACTACGGGGACGGCCCAAGTCTATTAGTGCATCCATTGCTGCTCGAACCGTACGCCCGGTGTACATGACATCATCAACTAGAATGATATTCATTTCGTTTATATCAAAATAGACTTCTGTGCGATGCACCTGCGGCTGAGAGGATAAGGTGGTAAGATCGTCCCGATACAGGGTGATGTCTAAAATACCAACCGGGACCTTAACCCCCTCAATCTCTGTAATTTGTTCGGCTAAGCGAAGGGCTAATGGCCCACCGCGCCGCCTGATACCGATCAATGCGACTCTCTCAACGCCCTTGTTCTTTTCGATAATCTCATGGGCGATCCTGGTGATAGCCCTTTTTATGGCGATTTCATCCATGATGACCTTTTTTTCTAAAAGTTCCAACCAAACGCCCCCTTTCGTGGAATAGAATCTAATCTAAAGCAAGACCGGCTAAACAAAAATACCCACCATCGTCAAGCCGAAGGTAGGTATGCCTATTGCTCAATCCTTGCTAGCCTCACGGAGCCAACTTAAAGGTTCTTATCAAATTCTAATCAAGCCTGCTGTCAATGTCAACCAATTCGATTGAGTTGATCCAGTGCAGCAATGAAGTACTCGGGCAAAGGGCTGGTAAACTCCATATATTCGTTGCTGCGGGGATGGTTGAAACCCAGCAAATGAGCGTGCAAGGCCTGAGATTCAAGTCCTAAATGCTTCTTGGCCGACCCATACAATGGATCTCCTACTACCGCATGTTTAATGTGGGCGAAGTGGACCCTGATCTGATGGGTGCGCCCGGTTAGCAGGCTGACCTTTATCAATGAATAATTACCGAACCTTTGCACAACCTCATAATTGCTGACGGCGGGACGACCATCCTTGATTACTGCCATTTTCTTGCGATCCAGCTTGCTTCTGCCTATAGGAGCATCAATAGTTCCCAGGTTTTCTTTTATTACACCATGCACTAAGGCTATATACTCTCTCCTAATACTATGAACCTTAATTTGTTCAGCAAGATTACGATGCGCGATGTCATTCTTGGCTACTACCATTACCCCCGAAGTATCTTTATCAAGACGATGCACAACTCCTGGGCGCAGTTCACCATTTATACCGGAAAGGTCAGTTATGTGGTAAAGCATTGCATTGACCAACGTATGCGACCAATTACCGTGAGCAGGGTGAACCACCATACCTTTGGGTTTATCTACCACAACCACATCTTGATCCTGGTAAATTATCTTAATGGGAATGTTCTCCGCTTCTATAACCACCGGTTGCGGCAAAGGCAGATTAACTACTATCTCCTGCCCTTCCGATACTCTAAAACTGGGTTTGGCCTTCTGGCCGTCTACCAGCACCTTACCGGATTTGATTAGATTCTGCACCAGTGCCCTGGATAAATCGGTCAGGTTTTCGGCTACAAAAACGTCAAGTCTCTCACCTTCCATGTCTTCCAGAACGATAATTCTCTCATCTGTGATATTCAATTCTGTTTTCCTCGTCTTTTAATATTTTATGATATTATAACTGGTCACGAATTATTCCGGATCCCTCTAACTCAATGGAAGATCGCAGTCAACTAACCATCCGCTCAAGGAGAAAAAAAGGAGCGTACGTTCATATTAGCTAGAACTAAACCTGGATAATCCTGGCTTAGTAAGCGTGCAGCGGTTTGCCGGACAAAATTTGTTCCACCTCTTCAAATCCGGTCGGGAAGGCGAAATTATAACGAGCCGGCAGGGCAAAAACATATTTAGAACTGTGACCGAGCTCGGTTGGAGCTATAGGTGCTGCCCCCACGCTCATTTGTTCCTTCTTTAGCAAATTCCATTGGTCAGGAGTGAATATCATAATGGGTATATCCTGACGCGGATTTTGAGCAGTCCATTGGGGATGGCGGATGGAAATCTTAGGCCCGACAGCAATCTCTTTGCCTGAAGATGAGCCTCCCACCGCTAATCCGGTCCATTGCTCCTTGACAATGGAGTAACCTTTCCAACTAGCTGGTAAGGTAAAATCAAAACCGTATTCGCTATTCTGATAAAGGATTGTGCCCTCTTTAATCTGGGGGCCCAGAGTAACTGATTCTATTAGCCACCTATTATCATGTTTGCCTAATCCTAAATCGATAGACTGCCTTGCTGCTGCTCCCCCATTCGCTTTTTCCAGGCTGGATACATATATGATTTCGCCCTTAACCATATATTTGTTATCGGTCTTTTCAGTACTTAAGATATTAATGTGGTCTGGCCAGGGACTGGAAACTTTACGTCCTGGTGCGTTTTGGGGATCATTTTGCCACTGGGCTAATAGGGTCGGAGTTACCAGGTTAGCGTAATTATCCTTTATGCTTTGCTGAGCTTGATCTGAGGAAGACAAAAGAGACACCATCTGTAACCTTTCACCAAAGTCTTTCACTGCGGTTTCTGCCGCCAGCTTATCCTGTTGCTCCTCCTGTACCGGAGGATTCTGAATTTGAGCTTTACTACACCCGAACAGCAAGAAAGACACGAGTATAACAAGGAAGATCAGAGATAGCTTCTTCACGCGATTTACCTCCTAAGATTCTTATCTATCTAATATGACGATAAATTCAGGCAATTATTACACCGTAAATGTAAATTATGATTTATTAATTTTTGTTCTTACTGCATTTTCCGAATCTGGTAATTGCACAACTGTTAACCTCATTATTTGATACTTATGAGTTGAGATTTATGGCATCAGAATGCTCCTTGAGGAGATGTGGATAAACAGACTGGCTGGCAATACGAATTGAGAGCACAAAAGTCAGAACAAAAAGAGCGCTTATATTAACCGTGGATCAGCTCTCCCCCTGCGTTTTACGATCGGGTTCATTCAGGAACAAGTATAAAATTAAAAGGGCGCCACCGGAAACAATTGCTATATCAGCAACATTAAATACCGGAAACCAGCCTATGCTGAGAAAATCTCTTACTGCGCCAAAACTCCAACGATCAATGACATTACCGATTGTACCACCGACGATAAAGCCCATTGCGTATTGGACCCATATCGGGAGATTATAAACTAGATGGCTATAAATCATTATAGAAATAATTAATACGGCCATGCCTATGAAAAGCCAGGATTTGCCCTGGAGAACTCCAAATGCCGCTCCGCGATTTAGTACAAAGGTCAGGTTAAAAAGCCCATCAATCACCGGCAGGCTGTCACCTGAGTTAAGAAGTTCCATAATCCGGATCTTACTAAACTGGTCGAGCATAATTATAGTGGCAATGGTGGCCCAGAATCGCAAGTAAAACCCTCCCTATAGATAAACAGGTGCCTATTACAGTTCGACATTAGCCAGTTATAATTATAGTTTATGGTATCCGGATATGCCAACTATTACTACTAAACTTTACCGTCACTGCAGCGTCGTTTATAATGTAAACGGTTCAAATTTATTGCCGGGAGGTTACACATGCAATCAATTATTAAAGATATCAGCCTGTCTGCAGCCGGCTATAATAAGTTGGAGTGGGTAAAAAACCATATGCCGGTTTTAAATAAATTGCGGCAGGAATTCGAACATTCACGTCCATTGCAAGGTAAGACCATAGCTTGTTGCCTACACCTGGAAGCTAAAACCGGGTACCTTCTCCAGACTCTACAGGCGGCTGGAGCCCGTGTAGTAGCCTGTGCCAGCAATCCTCTTTCAACTCAGGATGATGTAGTTGCGGCCTTGGTAGATTCAGGCATAACGGTTTTTGCCGTATATGGAGAAAGTGCCGAAGAATACCATGCATATCTGGAAAGGACTTTGGATTGCCATCCTGATGCAATTATAGATGATGGCGCAGATTTGGTTACCCTGCTTCACAGCGAACGCCAAGAACAAGCCCGTAATATATTAGGGGGATGCGAAGAAACAACTACCGGGATTATTAGAATTCGTTCCCTGGACGCCGATAACAGCCTGTTGTTTCCAATGGTAGCGGTAAATGATGCCTATATGAAATACCTGTTTGACAACCGTTACGGGACTGGGCAATCGGTTTGGGATGGTATCAATCGTACGACCAACCTTGTAGTCGCTGGCAAAATAGTGGTAGTCGCGGGTTATGGTTGGTGCGGTAAAGGTGTATCCATGCGTGCCAAGGGAATGGGAGCCCGGGTAGTTATCACCGAAATTGATCCAGTTAAAGCGAATGAAGCTATAATGGATGGGTTTGAGGTTATGCCTATGAAGGAGGCGGCCGGCTGCGGTGACATATTTATAACTGTGACTGGGAACGTTAACGTAATCCGCAAGGAACACCTGCAATTAATGCCGGATAAGGCTCTCCTTGCCAATGCCGGTCATTTCGATGTTGAGATATCCAAACCTGATCTAAATTCGTTGTCTGTTTCTCAACGCAAACTCAAAAACAATATTGAAGAGTTTACCCTTGAAGATGGGCGCCGATTATATTTGTTGGCCGAAGGCCGACTGGTAAATTTGGCGGCAGGTGACGGACACCCCGCTGAGGTAATGGACCTTAGTTTTTCACTCCAGGCGCTGTCCTTACTATATGTAGTAGAAAACCACTCCCAGTTAGGTGCTCATGTGTACAATGTTCCAGAGAATATCGATCAAAGAGTGGCCTGGTTGAAATTAGAAGCGGATGGGGTCCAAATCGATGAATTGACTGCGGAACAGGAACAGTATCTCGCCAATTGGAAAACCGACTAATATAAAAAAGCCGCTTATAATGTGCTTCGAATAATTAGTCCGCCTATTTCACATTATATTCTTAGTATGAGGAAAGGCGGATTTATTTATGGAAACAATCAATCGGCGCTATATATGGTTTTTTTTCGGTGTTCTTTTCATATTAATGGTCGGAGCCTATATATTAAATACGGTTAATACTCCGCTGCTCAAGAAGCCGGTTCCTGGTACCGATGAAAAAGTCTCATCGTACTATGTGGTAAAAGATACGCTTGGAGTCACAATTCTGGAAACCGGCTTGCCCGTTTACGTAGATGATGAGTATATTAACGAACATAATGTTCGCTACATAGTCATTAATGTTGAGGGCCAGAATGCCACTGCTGATATTGTTACGACATCCTTGCCCAACTCTGACGAGCCAGTACCACCAACGACTCAAACCGCAACCTCTGCCCTTTTCGACGACACTATCTTTACACAGGCAATAGGATCTCGTCATGTGGTAATATATCATACCCATACAGACGAATCATATATCCCCACGTCTGGTGAGGCTTCCCAGCCGGGAGCCGGAGATATATATTCGGTTGGCTATGCTTTAACCGATTCTCTGAACAAATCTGGGGTAAGCGTTACGCATAGCGTGTCAGCCCATGATCCCCATGATCGCAATGCTTATAATCGTTCTCGGCGGACAGCTGCTCAGTTATTAAAAGAGCAGCCTGATGCCGCCTTCGATATCCATCGCGACTCCGCACCGTCCTCCGCCTATACTACAAGTATCAATGGAGTAACCATATCTAAAGTTATGATGGTCGTGGGTAGATCTAATCCTAATATGAAAACCAATTTGAATTACGCACAAAAAATTAAGGACCAGGCTGATGCGTTATATCCAGGTTTAGTTCGTGGTATCTTCATGGGTAAAGGTGATTACAACCAGGATTTATATCCCACTGAAATGTTGTTCGAGATTGGTACTGATACCGTTCCTTTATCCTTTGCTGAGAACGCCGCCCGTTGCCTGGGAGACGTGATTGTTCACGTTTTTAATCAGGGCTAATAGAATACATCATCTGGGTATTTCATAAGCAGCTCACCCATTAGGAAGAGCTGCTTTTCTTTGGCCTTTTCAATATACATTATAGTTATATTGCTGTCATATCATTAAATTATAGCTGCTAAATATGCTTTCATTTATAATTTATCCAGCGATTAATAATGGAGATATAAGGCCATGCTGAAAATAGACGTTAAATGGCGGGTCTTTTTGATTGTTGCTATCGGAATCTTAATATCCACCTTAGATAGCAGCATTTTAAACATAGCTAATCCAAGTATTGCCCGTGAATTCGGGGTAAATATGGCAGATATTCAGTGGGTGGCGAATGCTTACCTACTAGTCATCACTGCAACCCTGATATTTTTCGGACGACTGGGAGACCGCCGCGGCAGCAACCATATTTATACCTGGGGATTTTTGATATTTGCACTGGGCTCCTTGGCCTGCAGCTTATCTCGTACTTTAGTAGTTTTAATTATAATGCGGGTATCACAGGGAATTGGTGCCAGCATGATGATGGCAACTGGAATCGGCATTGTATCGAACATTTTTCCCGAAGACGAACGCGGTAAAGCTTTAGGTTTGACGGGGACAATTGTAGCCCTTGGCAATATGCTGGGGCCTGGATTGGGTGGACTGCTTCTGGGCAGTTTCAGCTGGCCGGTAATATTTCTTATTAACGTACCAATTGGCATTTTGGGATTTTATCTAGGTCTTCGATACTTGCCTCCAGAATACTGTCCGCTTAGAGAACGCCATTATGATATAACCGGAACACTGCTTTTGGCTGCCTGGGTCTCGTCTTTAATCCTTGCTCTTTCGAGTAATGAACACTACAATGTTGTTCTTTTAGGCATTGCGGTTGTGATTTTATATGCCTTCTGCCGTTGGGAGCAACATACACAGAATCCTCTGCTGGACCTGGACCTATTTAAAAACCGTACTTTTGTTATGGGCAATATTATGGGGGTTGTAGTTTATAGCACCCAGAACTCGGTGTTTTTCCTGCTGCCGTTTTTGTTTGAGTCGATTTTAGGATATGATCCATACCAATCCGGATTGATAATGACCACCACCCCGATTATAATGTCTTTCACGGCACCCTTGGCCGGGTATCTGTCAGATAAATACGGCTCCCCTCCAATTGTTACCCTTTCGCTGGCACTGCTTACCGGAGCTTTTATGCTTCTTTCTACTTTACAGGTTAATTCATCTTATTATCTTGTAGCTGCTGCACTGATACTCTTGGGGATTGGTATGGGTACCTTCGGATCTCCCAACACTAGTTCAATCTTGGGTTCAATGCCCAAACAAAAAGCAGGATATGGCGGTGGATTTATATCTACCAACCGCAATCTCTCTTATTCACTGGGAATAAGCGGTTCCGTGCTTCTCTTCAACCTGGTTTTTAGTCGCCAACAACAATTTACCGATTATTCTTCTGCTTTTATCGGAGCTATCCACTCAGTCCATTTAACCGCCGCAGGTATCACTGCTTCCGCCCTATTGCTTTGGATAATCTGGCATTATAACCCTAAGAACCGGCAGTCGAACGCCTCTGCTCGTAATAGCTAGGTTGGTTCAAATCCCGCTTCGGGGAGCTTCACCTGCACGGTGGTACCCTCTCCCACCTTACTTACAACATTTATGGTACCACCGTGAGCTTCGACTAGTGCCTTGGTTATAGATAAACCCAGACCAGCTCCCCCTTCCCGTCGGGTCCGGGAGGCATCGCTGCGATAAAAACGTTCAAATATATGGCTAATATGTTCGGGGCTTATTCCCGGCCCATTATCCTGAATTGCTAATTTAACCTGTTCGTGTGCCTTCAAAAGAGACACTCTTATTTCACCATCGATAGGATCGGTATGTTGGACCGCATTCTGGTAAAGGTTTAAGACTATCTGTTTTATTTGGTCGGCGTTATATTTGCACTCTAGTCCAGGTTGAATAGTAAAAATAATCCGCCTTTCGCCCCCTAATACCCGCAACTGGGCTTCCATTGATCTAAGTGTTTCGTCCAGAAGGCCTTTTTGCATTTCACTACGAGGTGTTCGGTCCAATTTACTTAACAACAGCAGATCACGTACCAGCTTGTTCAGGCGCTGAGATTCACCATGCATGCTTTTCAAGGCCTTGTTTAATTGTTCCGGCTGATTGGCCGCACCTCGCAATAAAACTTCTACAAATCCATGTATTGAGGTCAATGGAGTCCTTAATTCATGTGAGGCGTCGGCAATAAATCGGCGCATCATATCCTGGGTCTCTTTCTCAGCAGCGAATGATGCTTCTAACCTTTGCAACATACCATTGAATGAATCAGCCAGTCGGTCCACTTCAATCTGCCCCTGGCGGGTCGGAAATCGTCTGTCAAGATTGCCGGCATCTATCTGGGTTGCAGTGTCTATCATATTGGATAATGGTATGAGTGTTCTCTTTAGCACCGGTTGGAATGCCAGCAGACCTATAACCAGGGCACTCAATGCTAAGACCAGAAATATTAACAGCTGGCGAAAAAGCAATTCTTTTAAGGGAGCAGTTGGGGTACTGACCTGGGCTGTTCCGACTATTTGCCCGGAGGCATCGCCAACCATAATCATAGTTACCAACTGTTCCTCTCGTCCGTTTCCGGTCAGAATATAACCTCGGTGGAAGTTGGGATTGAGTAACTGTTTTCTCTGTTCAGAGGTGAGCTGAGGCGGTGACTGGGCCCTGGGATCACTGACAAGGATAGTATAGTTGCCATCATTATCGAAGAATGAGAGGCTTCCTCCGGGGACAAAAATAAACGGCCGGCGTTGTTGTAGTTGGCCGGCAAGCATACCATCCCACTCAGTTGGGGTAATGTTTATCATTTGGCTTTTGAGACTGGTGGTTTTGTTTCTGTAGATATTTTCCTTCATAAAGGCATATTGGACCATACCGATAAATACCAACAATACTGCCAGTATCATTAGTGAGCGGGATAGCAGCTGAAATCTTAGTGAATTGGCTGTAATGAATGAGGATTCAATTTTCCCCAAATCCGTTTTCATGGAATATCTACCCTGTAACCTGAACCACGCAGAGTTCTAATTAACTGGTGATCCTTGTCACCGAGCTTTTCCCGCAGAGAACGAACATAGACCTCAACGATGTTATCTTCCCCGCCGAAATCATAACCCCATACCTTCTCCAGGATCATCTTTTTACTCAGTACCAATCCGTGGTTCATGACCATATATTTTAAGAGTTCATATTCTGTCGGTGATAGTTCTAAAATATTGTCTTTCAATTTGAACTCCCTGCGGCGATCATCAATACTAAAGGGACCTATTATCACTTCTCCGAACAGATTGGGAAACTGATTTCGGATTCTGGCATTTATGCGAGCCAATAGCTCTTCAAAGCTAAAAGGTTTAACCATATAATCATCGGCTCCAAGAGTGAGTCCTTTAACTCTATCATCAATCTCGTCCCGGGCAGTCAACATAATCACTGCTACATTATCCATCTTTTTTAGAATACGGACTACTTCGAATCCATCCATCCCTGGCATCATTACATCTAAAATAACTACATGAGGCTGAAAGTCCTGCATCAACGCAATCGCGGTTATGCCATTTTCGGCACAACTTACACCAAAACCCTCATTTTCCAAGCCTAACTCTAAAAATTGAAGTATATTTGGTTCGTCATCCACAATTAATATTCGAATGCCCTTTAAAGACTGCATGTGCTCCACCACTTACTTATCGAACTTGTTAAATAGCCTAACATTTTTGATTGCCTATTCAAAACGCAAAGCGTCGATGGGGTTTAGATGGGCTGCTTTACGAGCAGGATAATAGCCAAAGAATACTCCTATCAAAACTGCAAAACCCATAGATAAAGCAACCAACCAGGGAGCAATATTCATTGTCAAACTGGCGATTTGACTCAAAATCAAAGACCCTATCCAACCCAGAAGCACTCCAATAAATCCGCCGATAGAGCACAGCATCAAGGATTCAATTAAAAACTGGCTGAGTACTGCTTGAGTGGTTGCCCCAATCGCCATGCGGATACCAATCTCCCGGGTTCTTTCGGTCACCGAAACCAGCATTATATTCATTATTCCAATTCCGCCAACTAATAAAGAAACGGCAGCGATACCGCCTAATAAGAAAGAAAGCATTTTGGTGGTGTCTTCAACGGTACTCAAAAGCTCTGCAGTATCACTGATTCTGAAATCGTCATCAGCTGTGGTGGCTAATCGATGTCTCTGGCGTAACAGCGTGGTCAGATACTCCTTCAGTGGAGTCAATGCCTCCTGACTGATCGCTTGGACACTAATAGAACGAACCGTGTTTCCCCCGCTCATACGTTGCTGCAAGGTGCTCAAGGGTATATAGATTATATCATCCTGATCGTTTCCGGCACTGCTGCCTTTGTCTTCCAAGACACCAATAATAGAAAATGTAAGACCATTAATTTTAATGTTCTCGCCTATCGGTGTACCTCCCCCTGGGAAAAGGTTTTCGACCACAGTTGTACCCAAAACCGCCACCCGGTTGACGGAATCAAGATCTTCCTGAGTGAAGAAACTCCCCTGAGCCGTGTTCCAATTCTTAATGTTCATCTATTCAGGTAAGGTACCGTCAACACTG
>CAZOZX010000003.1:24959-57241 GCA_964584415.1 uncultured Syntrophomonas sp. | reverse complement strand
TCCCGCCGTGATCATGGCGGGCTTATTTTTATTGATCTTAGAGATCGTTCCGGAATTATCCAGATTGTTTTTAATCCGGAGCTTAACGAGGAAGCCTTTCATCTGGCCGAAAATGTCAGAGGGGAATATGTTATTGGTGTAAAAGGTGAAGTCCGCCAGCGTCCCAAGGATACTGAAAATCCCAACCTCAAGACTGGGAAGATTGAAATATATGCCGAGAGGGCAGAGGTGTTTAACACCGCCAAAACGCCTCCTTTTTATATTCAAAACGGGATCGACGTTGATGAACTGCTGCGTTTGCGTTATCGCTACCTGGATTTGCGCCGTCCTGAAATGAAGGACAACCTTTTATTGCGCCATCGGGTCGTTAAAGAAATCCGTGACTACCTAGATGAAAAAGGTTTTGTAGAGATTGAGACGCCAGTTCTGGGCCGCAGCACCCCCGAAGGAGCACGTGATTATCTGGTTCCCAGCCGGGTCCATCCGGGTGAGTTTTTTGCTCTGCCCCAGTCTCCTCAGCAATACAAGCAAATGTTGATGGTTGCTGGTATGGAAAAATATTTCCAAATTGCCCGATGTTTCCGGGATGAAGATCTAAGGGCCGACCGTCAGCCGGAATTTACCCAGTTAGACCTGGAAATGTCCTTTGTAGATGAAGAAGACATAATAGTATTGATTGAGGGATTGATGCCCCGGTTATTCCGAAAGGGATGTGAGTTGGAAATTATCACTCCTTTTCCCCGCATATCATATCAGGAGGCCATGTTAAAATATGGCAGTGATCAACCGGATCTTCGCTTTGGATGGGAAATAGTCGATGTTACTGATTTAGTTGCCAAAGTCGATTTCAAAGTATTTACCAGTGCAGTAGAGAGTGGCGGGGTAGTAAGAGCGCTCAATGCCAAGGGTTGCGGAGCATCTTTTACCCGCCGGGAGATTGATGACCTTGGACGCCAGGCTGTAGAACTTGGAGCAAAAGGTTTGGCCTGGATTAACGTAACCGAGACCGAACTTAAGTCACCGATCAGCAAATTCTTTACGGACGAACAAATGCAGGAGATACTTCGCCGATTAGACGCTCACCCAGGAGATTTGCTTTTATTCGGAGCTGATAAAACTGAAGTGGTGGCTAAGGTGCTGGGAGCTTTACGATTGAGTCTGGGGCGGCGGCTGAACCTGTGTGACCCCGGGCAGTTGTCTTTCATCTGGGTCCATGACTTCCCGTTGCTTGAATATGACGATGATGAAGACCGCTACGTAGCGGTTCATCATATGTTCACAGCGCCACGGAATGAGGATTTGCCCCTATTGGAAACAGCACCATTAAAGGTAAGGGCTCGTGCCTATGATTTGATATTAAACGGTACTGAAATAGGCGGCGGCAGCATAAGGATACACAACCGGGATCTGCAATCAAAAATGTTTGCAGCTGTAGGTATTAATAATGAAGATGCTTATGAGAAATTTGGATTCATGTTGGATGCTTTCGAATATGGTGCTCCACCCCATGGAGGAATCGCGTTCGGCATAGATCGCCTAATAATGCTAATGGCAAGAAGAGACAGCATAAGAGATGTTATCGCATTTCCTAAAACACAAAGTGCCGCCTGTCCCATGACCGATGCTCCATCGAAGGTAAGTCCCCAACAATTGCGAGAGCTATCTTTAAAACTTAGAGAAGGATAGTTTTTGCTGGGAATTTGGGCATATTATTACATCTGGCTTAGGTTGAAGCCCGCAGTATTCTGTGCTATCATCTATTTAAATAATCCAAAATATCATATCTCCCTGCTGTTCGCGTGAACAGCCGTTCAGTTTTTGCCAACACAAAAACTTCGGGAGTTCGGTCTTCACATATGAATTGCAAGCCCATTTAGTGGGACCCATAGAGTATGTGAGAGGACACCCACCTGCTTTGCAGGTTAAAACTCGCGGCGCCACGGACCAGCGGGGTTTTTTTATGGTTATAGGGGACAACCTGAAGTATACTTTGATTTTGTCTAGTGCCCAATGTTTTTTGGTATTATAATAAAACATGTCTTATTATGGTCAATGCTGGCAATATGAAGGAAATAATCGGGGGGAGTTAAAGTGATGTTGTATTGGGACCAGGAAAAGGAATGCATGTCACGGGACAATCTTGGTAAATTGCAGCTGAGACGCCTCAAAGAGACTGTTTACAGGTCATATACATTTGTTCCCTCATTTCGGGCTAAAATGGATGCCGCTGGTATTAAGCCCGACGATATCGATTCACTTGATGATCTCCGCAAACTGCCTTTTACTACCAAGCAGGAGATGAGGGACAATTACCCGTTTGGACTATTTGCGGTTCCAATGTCGGAAGTAGTCCGCATCCATGCCTCATCTGGTACTACCGGTAAACCCTCGGTAGTAGGGTACACCCGCAGAGATGTGGATACCTGGGCTGAACTCATGGCCAGAGCTCTGGCCAGTGCGGGAGCTACCAGGAGGTCAGTAATTCAAAACGCTTACGGATATGGATTATTTACGGGTGGACTGGGCGTGCATTATGGCGCGGAACGGTTAGGAGCATCGGTTATACCAGCTTCCGGGGGCAATACCCAGCGTCAGATATTACTCATGGAGGATTTCGGATCCACTCACCTTACCTGTACCCCTTCATATGCTCTTTTTATTGCTGAGGTTATGGAGGATATGGGACTGAAGCCGTCTGACCTCAAATTGGAGGCAGGTGTTTTCGGGGCTGAACCCTGGTCGGAAAACATGCGTAACGAGATCGAGAATAAGCTGCAGATCAAAGCCTTCGACATATATGGTTTGAGTGAAATAATGGGGCCCGGGGTTGGCATTGAGTGTCCATACAAAACCGGCTTACATATCGCCGAGGACCATTTTTTGGTTGAAGTTATTGATCCGATAACCGAAGCGGTTTTACCCGAAGGTTCACTGGGTGAGTTGGTTATAACCACCCTGACCAAAGAAGCTATACCTATGATCCGTTATCGGACCAGAGATTTAACCTCTTTAAATAGTGATCAATGCCCTTGTGGCAGAACCCATGTGCGAATGCAGAAGGTATTGGGCCGTTCCGACGATATGCTCATAGTACGGGGAGTTAACGTATTCCCTTCGGCCATAGAAACCGTGTTGCTTGGCATTCCAGGAGTCGAACCACACTATATGATTATTTTGGAAAGACAGGATAACCTGGATCAAATGGAGGTTCAGGTTGAGGTGTCTGAAGATATATTCAGCGACGAAGTCAGGAAACTGGAGGGGCTCCAAAAGAGGATAGCCAAGGAATTGGAAAGTAATTTATTGATTTCGGTCAAGGTCCGGTTGGTTGAACCCAGGTCAATTCCTCGCAGTGAGGGTAAAGCAGTCAGAGTAAAAGACAATCGCAAAATATAGGAGGGAACAATATGGCAAAGCAGATTTCAGTTTTCCTTGAGAACTCCAGCGGACGTTTAGCCCATGTAACCAGGGTCTTGGGTAATGCGGAGATTAACATCCGGGCACTTTCCATTGCGGACACCTCTGATTTTGGTATACTTCGGCTAATTGTAAATGAACCCGACAAGGCTTATAAAATCCTGAAAGAGGCTGGGTTTACAGTCAGCGAAACGGAAGTTATTGCGGTACGCATGCCGGATTCGCCGGGAGGACTCGCCGATGTTTTGGATCAAATGTCCGAAGACAACATTAATATTGAATACCTATATGCGTTCCTGGGTTTCGCCGGTGGAGAAGCTTTGGTTATATTCAAGGTAGAAGATATTAATAGAGCTATCGAGGTTTTTAGGAAAAAGAATATAAATTTCGTTAGTGCTCAGGATTTGTATAAACTATAGAGGCCAAAAAAGTAAAATCCATTATTATAGAGAATTAAAGCATAGACTGCGTCAAAAATAAATTTTTGTTAAAATCGAAGAGGTGGGTTGATTATTTCTATACCTGATGAGTATAGGTGGTCGACCCACTTTGCTTTTCCCAAAAAGCCATAATCGGTCAAATAGCGATTATTTTATGCAGGATGCGAGAAAAAAATAAGCACTAAAAAAATCGAATCTTTAGGCATTTGTTCAAATTTCTACTATTTTTATAATAGTTATTTTTTTCACAAAGAAGGGAATTGGTTTTTGCTGATAGAATACGGTGGAGAGATGTGGAGTAAAGTGGAGAGATATCCCACAAAATTCACCGCAAGGGGCAGAACTAATGTTCTTGGGAGAATATCAGCATTCTTTAGACCCAAAAGGCAGAATAATTGTTCCAGCCAAGTTTCGCGAGGAACTGGGATCAAAGTTCGTTGCCACCAAGGGTCTTGATAATTGTATCTTCCTATATCCATTAGGGGAATGGCAAGCTTTGGAGGAAAAGTTGAGATCACTTCCATTTACCAGGGCTGACGTCAGATCCTTTGCGCGTTTTTTCTTTTCTGGTGCCTCCGAACTCGAAATGGATAAACAAGGCCGAATAGTTGTGCCGCCTAATTTGAGAGATTACGCCGGAATTAATAAAGACCTGGTTGTGATTGGTGTAGGATCCAGGGTTGAGATTTGGTCCGATTCAAGTTGGGAACAATATAACCAGTCGGCTGAGTCTTCCTTTGAGATGATTGCCGAAAATCTGGTGGGGTTCGGAATATAGGAGTGAAAAAACAAATTGCATCAACCGGTTTTATTGCAGGAGACCGTAGAGAATCTAATAACTGATCCGCACGGAGTATATGTTGATTGCACTTTGGGCGGGGGTGGACATCTAACTCATCTTCTTAGTAAGTTGGCCGCCAATGCGCTGGTTATAGGTATAGATAAAGATCCCGATGTTCTCCGGCAAACCAAATCCAAAATTCAGGCACCTAATGTTATTTTGGTCCAGTCAGATTTTAGAAAGCTAAAAGAAGTGTTGGAGAAAATAGACATAGTCGCCGTCGATGGAATTATGTTAGACCTGGGAGTTTCCTCTTTCCAATTAGATACCGCCGAACGGGGATTTAGTTTTCATGAGCAAGCCTCGTTGGACATGAGGATGAACCGTGAACAGTTATTTAATGCCTGGGATATTGTTAACGAGTGGTCAGAAGAGGAGATAACCCGGATACTTTTTGAGTATGGTGAAGAAAGCTATGCTCGCAGAATAAGCAGGGCGATAGTAAATTATCGCAAAATGAAGCCAATTGATACCACCCTGGAATTGGCCGATATCGTCAAACAATCCGTACCAGCCAAGTATAGGAGAGATAAACACCCAGCCCGAAAAAGTTTCCAAGCTCTGAGAATTGCAGTAAACGAGGAACTGGACGCCTTAAGAGAAGTACTGCCGCAGGCCGTAGATTTATTAAAGCCCGGGGGCCGTTTGTGTTTAATCAGTTTTCATTCCTTGGAAGATCGTATCATCAAGCAGTTTATCCAGAAGGAAACCAAACCTTGTACTTGTCCACCCGATTTTCCAGTGTGCATCTGTAACAACAAGCCAACATTGCGGATGGTTAGTAGAAAACCAATAATACCCAATGAAAAGGAAACGTCAGATAATCCCCGTGCCAGGAGCGCTAAGCTCCGGGTCGCGGCCAGAATTTAGTTCTAAAGTCCAGAGAGGAGTAATAATATGCTACAAGCCCAATCCAGTGCTGCAAGGGATTGGAATTACCATCCCCTGCCGGTTCAAGAGCCCAAAAAAGTCAGAGCTACAAGAACTGTATACAAGGTGAATCAGCGGCGAAAAATCTATATTAAGAGTGCGCTTATAGTTTTTGTGTATGGCTTGATTTTAGTTGCCTTATGTATAAAGAGTGCTACTTTGGGTTATGAGATTGGAAAGCTGGAACAGGAGGTTCAAAGCATTACTACCTCCAACCAATGGTTGGAATACCAGATAGCCCAAGAGAGTTCGCTGGCCCACGTTGAACAAATAGCCGCCGGACAGCTGGGGATGTATAAACCGGATAATCTGACTGCTATTGCATTAAAGGCCAAGGAAGTACCGGTTAGTGTAGCCAGTGCGGGAACCAGCAGTACTGATAATGTGAGTGTAAGCCAAAGACTTCTGGATAATTTATATGCTAGTCTATCACGTCTGGCCTCCAATAATTAAATTGAAACAACAAAATGGGGTGGATATTATATGCAAACAGCTGGTTTGCTTTTAAGAAAGCGTATAGCTACGCTTTTTTTCTTATTTACTATCTGTTTTACTCTTCTAGGTGGAAGAATATTCTGGGTACAATTTGTAAAGGGGGCAGAGCTTTCGGAGAAAGCTGCCCAGAACCGAATGAGGGATGTTCCGGTAGAAGCTAAACGGGGCATCATATATGATCGAAACGGACACGAGTTGGCCATCTCCATTAGTGCTGATTCCGTTTATGCTATACCCGCTGAGGTCAAACGATCCCAGAAACAACAAGAGATCTCCCAGAAACTAGCGCAAGTTTTAGGACTAGAAGAGGCCAGTATCTTAAAGAAGATAACTGCCAATAGTTCTTTTGAGTGGATCAAGCGTCAAATAACTCCGGAACAGGCTCAACAAATACGTAATCTGCAATTGCCAGGGGTCGATCTTACCGAAGAAAGCCGCCGCTTTTACCCTAAAGGCACCTTGGCCAGTCATGTATTAGGGATCTCAGGGACCGATAATACAGGTTTGGAGGGGATAGACTATTATTATAACGACTTGGTCGGAGGTACGAAGGGTCGCATTATTATTGAACACGATGCAGCGGGAAGAGAAATCCCCGAAGCTACCCACAAATACATTGCACCGGTGGATGGGGGCAATTTGATCTTAACCATAGATGAGACTATTCAATACATTGTTGAAAGAGAAATGGATAAGGTTTTTGCGGAACGTCAGGCCAAAAGTGCTGCAGCCATTGTGATGGATCCTAAAACCGGTGAAATCCTGGCAATGACTTCCCGTCCCACTTTTGATCCCAATAATTATAATGAGGTACCGGCCAGTAACCGCCGCAATTTTGCCATAAACGACAGTTACGAACCCGGTTCTACCATGAAAATTACTACTTCAGCCATGGCTCTGGAAGAAAGTGTTGTCAATCGTAATACTCCATTTTATTGTCCTGGATATGTAAAGGTCGGTAAAGAGACTATTGGCTGTCCCAACCGTAAGGCTCATGGCAGCCAAACCTTCGCCCAGATTGTTGAAAATTCCTGCAATGTCGGTTTTGTCCAGGTTGGTTTGGAATTAGGCATGGACAAATACTTTAAATATATACATGGTTTTGGCTTTGGTGAACAGACCGGAATCGACCTGCCTGGTGAAGCTACTGGCATCCTTGTAAATCAGGCAAATGCCAAGCAAATAGACCTGGCTACCATGGCCATGGGTCAGGCTAATGCTGTAACCGCGATGCAACTCACGACAGCGGTGTCTGCAGTCGCCAATGGCGGTAAAATGATGAAGCCCCATCTGCTTAAACAGGTTTTGGATAACAGCGGCAACGTAATCAAGAACTGCGAACCAGAGGAAGTAAGACAAGTCATTTCAGAAAGCACCGCCCGCGAGTTATGCGAAATACTCGAAGGTGAGGTCACCAACGGTACCGGACGGAATGCCTACATAGAGGGATACCATGTAGGGGGAAAGACCGGAACTGCCCAAAAGATTGCTCCCGGGGGAGGCTATTTGCCCAATGAATATGTAGCTTCGTTTATAGGGCTGGCTCCTTCCGATGATCCTCGCCTGGTGGTCATGGTGGCAGTTGATGCGCCGCAGGGTTATCCTTATTATGGCGGTTGGGTAGCAGCTCCGGCAGCTAGAGAGATTATCAACGACTCATTGAAATATTTAGGTGTGCCATTACGGCAGGCAGACGGCCAAATAGCTCAGCAACAGACTGAACAAGTGATTATTCCGGATGTGGTAAACCTTTCTCTGCCCGAAGCCCGGGCACTAATTGGCAGCCGGGGTTTAATGGCTAAGATAGTCGGAGAGGGTAATATTGTATGGCAGCAGACTCCCCGGGCTGGTACTAAATTAAGTAAGGGCTCAGAGGTAATAATAAGTATGTCACCGTATGACAAGAGTGGGCAGGGCGAGATTACCGTACCTGACTTAAGTGGAAAATCAATGAAAGAAGTAGCGCGGATTTTGGCTGAACTTGGGCTGCATTTAATCCCGGAGGGGCATGGAATATCTATAGAACAGTCACCAGTGGCAGGTAAAATAGTAACCAATGGTTCAACTATCAAAGTGCGTTTTCAACCCATTGAATAGAGTCGCCAATACCATAGATACAATTAGGAAAGGGGGAACGTAAATGAAACTAAGCACCATCCTGGAAGGTATAGATTATATACAGGTGGCTGGGTCAAAAGACCAAGAAATACAGGGAATCAGTTTTGACTCCAGAAAAACTAAAGCCGGAGATCTATTTATCTGTATATCAGGACTTAAATCAGACGGGCATGATTTCGTCCAGCAAGCAGTTGATCGTGGAGCAGTTGCTCTATTGGTGGAGCGGAAGATAGACGTTGCCCCGAATGTAGCAGTGGTTCAATTGCCGAATACCCGTACGGTGATGCCGATAGTAGCTTCAAACTTCTATGAAAAACCATCCCATTTCATTAAGTTAATCGGTGTGACCGGAACCAATGGCAAGACAACCACCACCCACCTCATCAAAGCTATTCTGGAGGAATGGGGCAAAAAGGTCGGTATAATGGGAACGCTGTATTCACGCGTAGGAAATTATGAGAAGGTTCTGAGTAATACTACCCCTGAATCATCCGATATTGAAGAGTTTTTAAGTATCGTGAAGTCTAAACGAGGCCAGTATGCAGTTATGGAAGTATCCTCGCATGCTTTGGACATGGGTAGGGTTGATGAGCTGAAGTTTCATTGTGCCGTTTTTACGAATTTAACCCAGGATCATCTTGATTACCATTTAACCATGGAGAATTATAGAAATACCAAGTTAAAACTATTTAATATGTTAGACCCAGCCCAAGGACAATTTGGTATTGCCAATACCGATGATCCTGCCGCTGATTATTTTATAAGGGCAGCCTCGGATCATATTACCTACGGGATAAATACCGATGCTGACGTTCAGGCTGCAGATATAAAGTTTAGTCTGAAGGGCAGTCAATTTAAAGTGATATATGGGAAGCACCAATTTGACATAGATATGAAGCTAATTGGGAGGTTTAGTATCTACAACGCTTTGGCGGCCATTGCCTTTGCCTTGAAAGAAGGAATTGATGAAGACGTTATTAAGCGTGCGTTGAGTAAGGTTTCCGGTGTAGCCGGCAGATTTGAACAAGTGGATTGCGGGCAGGATTTTACGGTAATAGTTGACTATGCACACACCCCGGATGGTTTAGAAAATATTCTCAAAACCGGACGTGAAATATTGGAGAATAGACTGATTACGGTATTTGGTTGTGGAGGAGACCGGGATAAAACGAAAAGACCACTGATGGGTAAGATTGCAGCGCAGTACAGCGACTTTTGTATAGTGACATCGGATAATCCCCGCAGTGAGGATCCAGAAGCGATTATCGATGATATCATCCCCGGCTTGCAGCAGGTGGAGAATTCTCATTATGCTAAAATAATCGACAGGCGGGAGGCCATTCACCAGGCTATCTGCCTGGCCAAGAAAGGCGATTTGATAATTATTGCCGGTAAAGGTCATGAGACATACCAATTAGTCAAAGACCAGGTACTGGACTTTGATGATCGCCTGGTAGCTGCAGAATTTCTGAAAGGTAAGATACATTAATGAGGTTAAGCATAGAATCTATAGTCGAGAGTGTTCAAGGTACGTTAATGTATGGTTCTGCTTCAGGATGGGTGAATGGAATTAGTACCGACTCCCGTCAATATGAGCCGGATCATCTGTTTTTTGCTTTGCAGGGAGAAAAATTTGACGGCCACGATTATCTCGATGCAGTACTCAAAAAAGGAGCAGCTGCAATAGTAATTTCTAAACCCGAAAAAATAGATCTTTCCCGCATCGATACCCACACTTCTGTTATTCTTGTAGATAACACCGAAACCGCTTTGCAGCAACTGGCAGCCAGCTATCGCAGTCAATTCAATATTCCCATCATTGCAATAACCGGAAGTGTTGGTAAGACGACTACCAAGGATATTTTAGCTGTCTGCTTGGAACCGGAATTTCAAATCTTGAAAACCCCTGGTAATTTTAACAATGAAATTGGTTTGCCCCTTACAATACTAAGCATAGAATCTTTCCATCAAGCTGCTGTTATGGAGTTAGCTATGCGTGCTCCAGGGCAAATACGCCAGCTAGCAGGTATATTAAGACCAAGTCATGCGATTATTACCAATGTCGAACCGGTTCACCTTGAAACAATGGGCAGCCTTGAAAATATCGCCCGGGCTAAGTGCGAACTGTTGGAATTCATAGCGGGGGACAAGTTCGCTTTGGTCAATGGTGATAATCAATTGCTGTTGGATGTGGCAAATGAATACCCCTGTCCTAAGTACACATTTGGATTTACAGATGGTTGTGATATTCAGATCCTGGCCGTTAATTCTGCATTATCAGGTATTCATATTGATCTTGCTTTATGGGGAAAGAGAGAGGATTTCTATTTTCCTGTTCCTGCTCCCAAATTAGCTACCAATTTGGCATCATCCATTGCCTGTGCCCATTTGTTGGGGTTAAATACGGAAAAGATTAATCAAGGCCTTGGGAGGTATCTGGGCAGTGACAATCGCCTTAATATAATTGATTTAGCTGATGGAGGAACAGTTATTAACGATACCTATAATGCCAATCCAGTATCGATGACAGCGGCACTGGAGGTATGCCAAAATATAAGCCGGGGCCGCAGGAAGGTTGCGATTTTAGGTGACATGTTGGAACTGGGCGACTATGAGCAAGAAGGGCATAGGCTGGTGGGACAATGTGCTGCGCAGTTGAAAATGGATTTGTTGGTAACCGTTGGAGAAAGAGCTGCATATATTGCTCATGGTGCTTTAAACAGCGGTTTATCACCTGATAGAGTCTTTATTTTCAGAGACCGTGAAGAAGCACTAAACTGGTTAAAAACTAACATTGTCCCCCAAGATGTGGTATTATTCAAGGGTTCGCGGGGTATGCGCATGGAAGAACTGTTGCAGGGTTGGCTGGGCCGAACCTAACTCGGAGGTAAAGTGATGCATGACTACATAACAAATGGTTTATTGGCAGCCGGGGTAGCAATACTTATTTGCCTCTTTATGGGACCGTTTATGATCCCTTTCTTGAGACGATTAAAAGTGGGACAGAGTATCAGAGAGGAAGGGCCCCGCAACCATTTTGTTAAAGCCGGCACCCCTACTATGGGTGGGATAATAATAATAACCGCGATCATGGTTTCCAGTTTCTTGTTTGCGGGCAGCAGCAGGGAAGTATTAACCGCAGTTCTTCTAGCGTTATGCTTTGGTGGAATTGGCTTTTGGGATGATTACATAAAAGTTGTACTTAAACGGTCACTAGGCCTAAGAGCTAGAGAAAAGCTGCTTCTGCAACTGGTAATCAGTTTTATATTTGGCCTCCTGGTTGTCTACGGGCTGGGGCGGGGAACGGAAATAATTATCCCGTTCTCGGGAAGAACATTTGATATTGGAGTTTATTACTTACCCTTCATAGTGTTTGTTCTAATGTCTGGCGCAAATGCAGCCAATCTAACCGATGGCCTGGATGGTCTGGCATCTGGGGTGACCTTTTTCATTGCTCTGGGTATGGGTTTAATCTGTATAATGACCGATCACGGCAATTTATTTGTCTACAGCGGTGCCCTGGCCGGAGCATGCCTGGGTTTTTTGTATTTTAACCGCTATCCTGCCCGGGTTTTTATGGGGGACACCGGGTCAATGGCGCTCGGCGCTGCGGTGGCAGCTATCGCTGCCATTACCAGGTCAGAACTAGCTTTAGTGCTGATAGCAGGTGTATATGTTATCGAAACCTTAAGCGTAATTATTCAGGTAGTATCATTTCAAGCTACTAGGAAAAGAGTATTTTTGATGGCTCCCCTGCATCACCATTTTGAACTCAAGGGAATGTCCGAAACTAAAGTTGTGTATATGTTCTATGGATTAGCGATTATCTTTGTGACAATTGGTCTAATGGGGTTTAGAAATATAGGATAGGTGGCGGAATAATGCCTTTTAAAGGAAAAAGGATCTTGATTGTGGGTGTGGCTCGCAGTGGTCTGGCCGCAGCTCATGCACTTAGTAAAAGAGGTGCAAATATTAGTGCTTATGATGCTAAGCCCATGGAAGACCTGCAGACAGAAATAGAGCAGTTAAACTATTTAAACATTCCGGTTTTTGCTGGGGTTCTACCGCCGCTTAGCCATACGGACTGGGATCTGATTGTTGTAAGTCCGGGAGTGTCTTTAGAAGCAGAGATATTGCAGAAATCTAACAGCTTGGGAATTCCGGTCATTGGAGAGTTGGAACTGGCGTTCCAGCTAAAGGCAAAGCAGGTTGAAGTTTATGCCATCACGGGCACCAATGGTAAAACAACAACAACGGCCTTACTACACCATATTCTACAAATGGATGGGCGGGTCGCAGCGGTGGGTGGCAACATAGGGACCGCTTTATGCAGCCTGGTGGATCAGATGGAAAATGGAGAACTGGTAGTTGAGGTTTCCAGTTTTCAGCTGGAGACCATAAAGTCTTTCCGACCTCATATTGCCGGTATTTTAAATATTACCCCAGATCATTTGGACCGCCATAAGACCCTGGAGGGTTACACGGAAATTAAGAGCAGAGTTTTTAAGAACCAGGACGGCACCGATTATCTGGTTCTAAACTATGAGGATGATAGAGTGCGTTCCTTCAATGAAGCCGCTGCCTCACAGGTGGTGTTTTTCTCCACTGATAGGGTTCTCGATCAGGGAGTATTTATAGAAAACGGAAGTATTTGGGTGGTTGATAACGGGAATCGTATCCAGGTAGCTTCATTAAGCGACATCTGCCTGCGGGGCAAACATAACCTGGAAAACATACTCTGTGCAGTAGCTATGGCCTGGAATGCAGGGATTAGAGAAGGGGTTATCAACCAGTCATTAAGCAGTTTCAAAGGAGTAAGACATCGTTTGGAGCAGGTGGCCGAACACAACGGAGTTTTGTACATAAACGATTCCAAAGGCACCAATCCCGATTCCACCATTAAAGCTTTGGAATCTTTTAATGAACCGATAATTCTAATTGCCGGTGGTCGGGCTAAGGGAGGAGACTACTCAACAGTAGCCAGGTTAATGGCAGCCAAAATCAAGGCACTGGTGCTGTTAGGTGAAGCTAAAGGGATGATAAAAGCTGCAGTAATGGATCAGGGCTTTAAGAATATATATGAGGTAGATGATTTAGTCGACGCAGTTAATAAAGCAAGTGAGTTAGCCACTGCAGGGGACGTAGTCTTACTATCGCCCGCCTGCGCCAGCTGGGATCAGTTTCCCAGCTATGAGCATCGCGGTGATCTGTTTTGCCGACAGGTCAACAAGATTATTGAACAGGATCAAAGATAGTTCTTTGGGAGGCTGTTTATGAGGCTTAAAAAGGGGCCGCCTGACTTTATTTTGTTTATCACCGCATTTACCCTGCTGGGAATTGGATTGATTATGGTTTTCAGTTCCAGTGCCGTGACTGCCAATGTGACATATGGAGATGCCTATTACTTCTTCAAAAAACAATTAATGTGGGCGGTTATTGGAATATCAGCCATGATTGTAGTTATGAAATTGAATTTTTCACGTTTGAAAGATTTTGCTATTCCGCTTATGGTATTTGCAGTTATCTCGCTAATTTTGGTCGTAACACCTTTGGGGGTTGATGTAAAGGGCTCAAGCCGCTGGTTTAATTTAGGCTTCATGCGGTTTTCGCCTTCGGAATTAGCCAAGGTTGCTATGGTAATGTTCCTGGCCCGGGCCATGGAATTTAAGTTGGGAAAGATTTCATCTTTTACGGCAGGAGTGTTGCCCTTCTTAGCCATGATGGCGCTAATATGTGGATTGATTATGCTGCAGCCCGACTTAGGCACCGCTTTTACGATAGCCGCCACTGTTTTCTTTATGCTGTTGGTGGCGGGGGCAAAATGGGCACACCTCGGTGCAATTATGCTGACCGGCATTGGAGCGATTGCTGCAGCTATTGCCGTAGCTCCTTATCGGATGGAGCGCGTTATAGCTTTTCTTAATCCTTGGAAATACGCAAGTGATGAAGGATTTCAAACCATACAGTCCTTATATGCATTGGGATCAGGGGGCTTATTTGGGATGGGTTTGGGCCGAAGCCGGCAGAAGTTTTTTTATTTGCCCGAACAGCATACCGATTTCATATTTGCCATCTTAGGGGAAGAATTAGGGTTTATCGGCTGTACGGTTGTAGTTGCCCTGTTTTTGCTTTTTGCCTGGCGCGGGTATAAAATTGCTATAAATGCCCCGGATAATTTCTCCAGGCTTCTAGCAGCCGGTCTTACGACTATCATTGTATTCCAGGCAATAGTAAATATAGCGGTTGTTTCAGGGGCTTTGCCAGTAACCGGTATCACTCTTCCGTTTATAAGCTACGGAGGGACATCACTTCTGTTTACCATGATAATGGTAGGTTTGCTGCTGAATGTATCGCGATATGGTTCGCAGAGTTAAGGGAGTGATCAAATGAAAATTATACTTACTGGAGGCGGAACTGGCGGACATATTTACCCGGCTTTAGCAATAGCCAGCGAATTAAAAACCAGACTTCCGGATGTTAACCTGTTGTATGTAGGAACAGCCAGAGGTTTGGAGAGCAAGATAGTGCCCCGCAGCGGTATTCCATTCAAAACAGTCGATATAACTGGCATTGATCGTTCTTCTATGCTGAAATCGGGCAAGACCCTTCTAAAATTTCCGGGCAGTTTTTTGCAAGCCCGGGAGATCATCAAGGAATTTAAGCCTGATATTATTGTGGGAACTGGGGGGTATGTTTCCTTTCCAGTAGTGTTTTCGGGAACATTCATGGATGTTAAAACGGTTATACATGAACAAAACGCTTTCCCCGGGCTGGCCAATCGAAACCTGGCTAAGAGAGTAGACTGTGTATTATTAACGTTCCCGGAAGCCGGCCAATACCTTAGCGCCAAGAAGGCGAAAGTCACCGGTTTGCCGGTACGCCCTCAAATCTTGGCTATGCATGAACTAATAAAACAATCCCGTCCTGCAAGTGATGGATTTACTCTGCTGGCATTTGGTGGCAGCCTCGGATCTCAAAGTATTAATGAAGCCATGATACCAATGATAGACCGTTTCCGTAATACAGAAATGAATATTATATGGATAACCGGGGAGTCCAATTATGAAGAGATGACTCGTGCTTTGAACAAGCGGTTGGACGTAAAGACAATGAAATGTGGACTAGAAATGGTTGCATATAAATACGATATGGAAAAAGCGCTGGCGGCCGCCAACTTGGCCGTATGCCGGGCAGGTGCCAGTACCGTAAGTGAGCTGGAACTGTTAGGCCTGCCGGCCATATTGGTGCCTTATCCATATGCCGCCGAAAATCACCAGGAAAAGAATGCCCGGGCCCTGGTGGCCAAAGGGGCGGCTGAGATGGTGATAGATGAATTTCTTGACGGCGACAGCTTGTATAAAATTGTGGATCGTTTAAGTAAAGATCGGACCAAATTGCGGGAAATGGGCCATAACATGTTAATGGAGGCGCGGCCCAATGCCTTAAGCGAAATTGTCGATGAAATATTGACTATATAAGCTTATTTTTGCCAAAGATTAATAATGGGATAATTGTAGACAAGCCTGTTAGGCCTATATGTAACCACTTTTCTCAATTATGCATACTATAGATTGAATCATAAACTGTTTATGATCAAAGGAGATGACTAAATGGCCGAATCGCGTTTATGGGTTCATATGATTGGAATCGCTGGTGCTGGGATGAGCGGAATCGCCCGGGTTTTAAAAGAGCAGGGAATACGGGTAAGCGGTTCTGACTTACAAGTCAATACCATCACATCTCAATTAGAACAGATTGGGATTCGAGTTTACCAAGGCCATTCCAAATCGAACCTTGAAGAAGGAGTAAATTTAGTTGTCATATCTTCTGCAATCCCTGCCAATAATGTCGAGGTGCAGGAGGCTGAGACCAGGAATATCGCGGTGATCAAACGGGGTCAGATGTTGGCCCGACTGGTCAACGAGTGCAAGGGGCTGGCAATTGCAGGAGCTCATGGCAAGACGACGACTACTTCTATGCTGTATTCGGCTCTCGTAGGGTGTGGGATTGACCCTACTTTTATTGTTGGGGGTGAAATACAGGGTACCGACTTACACGCCTGTCTTGGCCAAAATGATTTCTTTGTGACTGAAGCAGACGAAAGTGATGCATCGTTTCTGGAACTCAAACCTTATGCGGCAATAGTGACAAATATAGAGAACGACCACCTGGATTTTTATCAATCCATGGATAGACTGGAAGCAGCTTTTGAGCAATTCCTGTCTCAAGTCATGCCTGAGGGCTTTGCTTTACTATACGGAGGAGATAATACTCTGCAGCGTATACGGCGAAATTTGACTACTCGTACCTTGATGTACGGTGAAAATGACGACAGTCTGGATTATTTCTATACTAATTGGCAACCTATGGGTATGGGATCCCGCTTTGATCTTTACAAAGGCAAAGAATTCCTGGGACCAATGAGATTATCTATTCCCGGCAAGCACAATGCTCTTAATGCTGTGGCAGCAACCGCTGTAGCCCTGGAATTAGGACATGATTTTAATAAAATTGAGCAGGGTTTACAAAGTTTTCCCGGAGCAAAACGACGTTTTGAAGTTGTTGCATCCAAACAAGGGATTACCATCGTTGATGATTATGCCCATCATCCTACTGAAATCCTGGCTACTATCAAAGCTGCCCGGCAATTTCACGACGATCGCTTAATTGTCTTATTTCAGCCTCATCGTTACACTCGGACCAAACTTCTTTCCGGACAATTCGGAGACGCATTTCGGGAGGCTGATTTAGTGGTAATAACAGACATATATTCGGCTGGGGAACCGCCCATGGAAAATGTCACGGGTGAGTTGGTTTATCAAGCTGCCAAAAAATCAGGATGTAATGTCAAATATGTTCCGGATCTGGAAGCTGCGGAGGAATTCATCATTAATAACCTAGCGGCCAATGACCTTCTAATTACCATGGGAGCGGGAGACGTTTGGAAAATAGGCGTTCGGTTGGCAGATAGAATATAGACACCTTGGTTTCAATTCGGTGGAGGTGTTATTTTGGAGAAATTACTGGTAAGGGGCGGGAGACCCTTAAAAGGTCAGGTTGAAATTAGCGGCTCCAAGAACGCTATTCTTCCTATCATGGCTGCCAGTTTAATGAGTTCGGGAGAGGTTGTCCTAAACGGGGTCCCGGAATTGGAAGATATTAATGTTATGTCCGAAGCTCTGGCGTTGCTGGGGGCAAAAGTAAAACGCGAAGCCAATGTATTAATCATAGACGGTCGAGCAGCTGACAGTTATGAGCTTCCGGAAAATATATCGAGGCGGATGAGAGCCTCCAATTTGGTTATGGGACCTCTGCTGGGCAGATTTAAGCAAACCAGGGTTGCCTACCCGGGAGGATGTGCGATAGGATCGCGTCCAATGGACTTGCATCTCAAAGGCTTCAGGAATATGGGTTACCAAATTACTGAAGAACATGGTCTAATGATAGGAACAGCTATAGCCGCCCAAGGAAAAGAAATAATGCTGGATGTTCCTAGTGTAGGGGCAACAGAAAACATTATGATGGCGGCGGCTATGACCTCTGGGACTACAGTGATTAGAAATGCTGCTCGTGAACCGGAAATTGTTGATCTGCAAAATTTTCTGAATCGTATGGGGGCACGAATTAAGGGAGCAGGCCTTGATACAGTGCGCATTGAAGGGGTTCCGACTCTGGGTAGTGTGGAACATACGGTTATTCCTGACCGTATAGAAGCGGGGACCTATATGGTGGCAGGAGCGATCAGCCGCGGTGACGTATGGGTGGAGAACGTGGTAATCGAGCATTTACAGCCATTAATGTCCAAGTTGACCGAGGTAGGAGTTGAAATCGTACCCTGGTCTGGAGGTGTTAGGATAGTAGGAGGGGGAATGTATCGCTCCACTGATATTAAGACCATGCCTTACCCGGGCTTCCCAACTGACATGCAGGCCCAGATGATGGCTCTTTTGGCTACCATCCCAGGCACCAGTGTTATCGTTGAGACCATATTCGAGAACCGATTTATGCATGTCCCGGAGCTTCACCGCATGGGTGCCGATATTAAAGTTGAAGGAAGAGTAGCCATAATCAACGGTAAAAAGAACTGGCAGGGAACAACCGTTGAATCAACTGACTTGCGGGCTGGTGCTGCGCTTATATTGGCAGGCATCTATGCTGAAGGAGAAACCCAGATTGGTAAGTTAGAGCATATAGACCGGGGTTATGAAAAGATTCATGAAAAATTGCAAGCACTAGGTGCGGATGCAGAAAGGATTATATATTAAACAATTGTTACAGTCATAATAGTGGTTAATATACGAGTATCGGGGTGGCAGGAAAAGAATCTAAATGGCCACCCTTTTTGCTATTCTATTCGAACACAGAAAAAACGCAAAAAAAGACCAAATGGATATTGTCTTTGTTTTTGTTTGCTTCAATATCTGGTAATTCTCTGCTATAATTTGCTCTATGAAATACGAGGATCTTTAGATGGGAAGGGGAATTCGTGAATCGTAAAAAATTTCCGCGGATATTCAGCGTTGTACTATTAGCCTTTGTCATCTTAACATCAGCTTATTTATTCATGCACAGTTCAATATTTGCCGTAAGCCATATTAAAGTAAGTGGTAATGAAAAGGTTTCACAGGAAGAGATATTGGCACTATCGGGATTAGCACCCGGAATTAATATGTTCAAATTCAATGAAAAGGAAGCAGCTCGGGCTATTGAAGTTCATCCCATGATAAAACAGGCAGAAATCAAACGTAAACTTTTAAGTGAGATAGATATCAGGATTACTGAACGGCAGGTTTGGGCGGTTATCCCTTATAATGAAATATTCTTATGTATTGATGATGCGGGAGTCTGTTTCGATAAATTAAATCATGTTCCTGCAGATAATGACTTGATAATTACCCTGGAAACGATGCCTGATTATGTTAACCTCGGACAAACCGTTAACATTCAGGCCACTGAAATGATTAAACAGGTGTGGCAGGCAATTGCTGCAGATCAACATCCTTTAATTTCGGAAATCTATTTTCAGAATGACGGAACCCTGAAAATTTATACCCTGCAGGGAACAGAGGTAAGATTCGGAAATCTGGATAGATTAGACGAAAAAACCAAAACATTTAGTGAAGTACTGCAGATTGAAAGTGATCTGGCAGCCAAAGGCTCCGACCAGCTGGATTATGTCGACATACGCTTTAAGGGTGAACCGGTACTTAAGACCAGAGAATAGAGGGGGACAAAATGAGGGAAGCCAGCGGTAAGATAACTATTATGATTATATGTGTTATTGTTGGGATAATGCTTTCGGTGCAATACCGTACTTCGGAAAACTATGGCCCCAACCTTCGCACTAATAGAGTAGATGACCTGGCTGCTATTAACAGTTCACTACTGAAGGAGAACCAAAAACTCTCTGAAGAAATAGTTGAGCTAAGAGAAAAGGTGACCAATGTAGGTAGTGAAAGTCAGTTAAACGCCGATCTGCAAGCCGAGTTAAAAAAATCCAACATGGCAGCTGGATTGACCGCAGTCACCGGTACAGGTATTATTGTAACCTTAAACGATAGCCTTCGGGCCTTGCAGCCTGGAGATGATCCGAACGCCTACCTGGTTCATGACAGTGATATCTTAAGTATTGTTAACGAGCTTAAGGCGTCTGGGGCTGAAGCAATTTCTGTTAATGATCAAAGGATTATAGCTATGTCAGAAATAAGATGTGCAGGAACTACTATTCTGGTCAATTGGAACAAAATCGGGCCGCCATTTGTTATAAAAGCTACCGGTGATCAGCAGCTGTTGGAAAGCGGTCTGACCATAAAAGGCGGCAAGTTGGACGAGTTAAATTCTTTCGGTTTGCAAACCCAATTGGTCCGCAATAATAATATAGAGATTCCTGCCTATACAGGCTCCATGAAATTTGAATATACGACCCCTAAACAAAAATAAAAGGCGTGATCAAAAATGTGGTGGATTACAATATTGTGTTTGGCCCTTGGATTGTTTATAGGATTCCAACTGCCTATATTTTTACCGGCTTCAATGGTGGAATATGTGTCAATTGCGGTATTGGCATCCTTGGATTCGGTGTTCGGGGGCATTCGAGCATTTATGGAAGACGCCTTCGATACTACTATATTTATCACCGGATTCTTTACGAATTCTTTGCTGGCAGCTGCGCTTGCCTATTTTGGAGATAGATTAGGACTGGAATTGTATCTGGCGGCGGTGGTGGTTTTTGGGGTTAGACTATTCCAAAATTTAGGGATAATACGTCGATATTTACTGAAAAAGTACTGATAAAAAAACACCCTAAAAAAAGGAAAATACGTGCGTTTGTAGTATTTAGATGGTAGAAACCAAATAAGGAGTGCTGATAATTATCAAACGCAATATTGTGGTGGGTTTGGATGTCGGTACTGGTGATGTTAAAGCAGCGCTGGGGGTTATGAACCATCTCCGGGAAGTAAATGTACTGGGGATTGCCCGGATACCTTCGTCAGGTTTACGAAGGGGGAACATAGTTGATATTGAAAGCACTGCTCGCTCCATCGATAAATGCTTGAATGAGTTGGAGAGACTGACTGGTATAGATATTCTCAGCACGATAACCGGCTTTTCTGGGATTAGCATAGGCGCTGTAAACAACCACGCGGTGATAGCGGTAGGTAATCCCGAGAATGTGGTTACCAAAGAAGACAGGGAAAGGGTATTGAATTCGGCGACCAATATAGCCCTGCCCCCTGACAAGACCGTCGTGCAGGTTATTGAGAGACAATATATAATCGATGGCTACGATGGGGTAAATGATCCAGTGGGAATGGTCGGCAACCGCTTAGAAGCAGAAGCCTTGGTGATCTATGCGGCTACTGCAGCCCTGCAAAATTTACAAAGAAGCACTCAGAGAATTAACCTGCAAATTGACCAGACGCTCTACAACCAGTTACTCAATGCTGAGTCAGTTCTAATGCCCGCCGAAAAAGAGATGGGAGTGGCGCTGATCGATATGGGCGCCGGAACTACCGAACTAAGTATATTTAATCATGGAACTATACTATCTACCTCAGTACTGCCAATTGGAGGTGACTACATCACCAAGGACCTGGCTATAGTACTTAGAACATCAATGGAGGAAGCAGTCCGCATAAAAGAACAGTATGGTTTGGTCTCGGCCGAGTTGGCACCAGAAGATGTAATGATCGAAATCCATAATATTCAAGGAAGCGATATCAGGCAGGTACCCCAGAAATTGGTGGCAGAAATAATCTCGGCACGGGTGTTGGAAATGTTGGAAATGATTTATACTGAATTACAACAGTTAGGTGATATACATAAATTAGCTGGAGGAGTGGTTTTTACCGGGGGAGGAGCTCAACTACAGGGTTTTGTATCACAAATGGAAGATTATCTGGAGGTCCCGGTTAGACTGGGCAAGCCAGATAATATAAAAGGGCTTAGCTTGGAACTAAATCAGCCTCAAAATTCTGTTGCCTTGGGAGGTTTGATGTATGGTCTCAAGAGTCTGGACCCCATGCTTATAGAGACCCAGGCAGGGGTTTCCAGTGTTTTTCATCGGATTAATGATTGGTTAAAAGACTTATTTTCTTAATTATTTGAGGAGGGTAAAACATGCCGTTAGATTTCGATGTGGAGATGCAGCAGTTTGCCGATATTAAGGTAATAGGAGTTGGTGGTGGGGGAAGTAACGCTATCAACAGGATGATTGAAGCTAATCTGAAGGGTGTCGAGTTTATTGCCGTTAACACTGATTCGCAGGCCCTTCAGTTGTCAAAAGCGGAAAAGAAAATTCAGGTCGGAGGAAAACTCACCAAAGGCCTGGGAGCAGGAGCTGATCCCGAAGTAGGAATGAAGGCCGCTGAAGAGAGCGAAGATGAACTGGTTCGGGCTTTGCAAGGTGCTGATATGGTTTTTGTCACTGCCGGTATGGGTGGTGGGACCGGAACAGGTGGGGCTCCAATTATCGCTCGTGTTGCCAAACGTATGGGCGCTCTGACAGTTGGCGTAGTAACTAGGCCTTTTCTATTCGAGGGACGCAAGAGAAATCTGCAGGCTGATAAAGGCATCCAAGCTCTAAAGGAGGAAGTTGACAGCCTTATTACTATACCCAATGACAGGTTATTGCAGGTTGTTCAGAAAAATACCCCGGTAAACGAGGCATTTAGGGTTGCCGATGATATACTGCGGCAAGGGGTCCAAGGAATATCTGACCTGATTGCCATTCCTGGTTTAATAAATTGTGACTTTGCAGATGTACAAACGGTGATGAAGAACACCGGCTCGGCATTAATGGGCATAGGCCAAGCCAAAGGAGAGAACCGTGCCGCAGAGGCAGCCCGCCAGGCAATATCGAGTCCTTTGTTGGAGACATCTATTGAAGGTGCGAAGGGCGTACTCTTCAATATTAGCGGGGGTGAAGATCTAACCCTATTCGAAATTCAGGAAGCTGCCGCGATAATCCATGAATCAGCTGATGCGGAGGCCAATATTATATTTGGGGCCAACACCGATGAATCGCTCGGCGATGAAGTTAGGGTCACGGTTATTGCGACCGGATTTGATGGACCCAGGCTGCAACCTAGCAGTGAAACGGTCCAGCGCCAACCACGTCAGCCGGGTCGTCAGACCGCATCATTCCTAGACCGTAATGACCTGGAGATTCCTCCCTTCGTACTTAAACGGAAATAAAACGACCGGGATACAGCGAGCGGAATCCAAAGGGCCAGTTTCAAACGAAACTGGGCCTTTTCTTTTTCTGCTCAAGTCCCAAATAATCGCGAGTCATTATTGGGGCCCAATAGAGCATCTTCAGAAAAAGTTTGAAAGCCGCGTATATTGCCTATATATAGAATAAGTTACCTCCCAGTCATGCCCAAAAACAACATTTTAAGCTCATAGCATTTAGTATAATTTGTCACACATATATTGGCGTTAAGGACATATAAATGAAAGACCGTATTTTATCCTGCTTCTCCAGACACTCTAAGCGAATATAGGTGAGCCCGTGAACCAACCTGAAGTATATTTGGATTTAACATTCCTGGTTAATTTCATCATGGACTATATGATTCTCTGGGCGACTGCCAAACTAACCGGCAAGGCGGCTGACTATAGGCGGTTTGTTGCGGTTGCCGCCTTAGGTGGTTTGTATGGTATAGGAAATCTAATTCCTAAAACAGCTATTCTCTATAGTTGGCCGGCTAAAATCCTGTTTTCTCTAATGTTTATGTGGCTCGCGTTTAGGCCCACAGGGTGGGAAGACATTAAGAAGACTCTGACAGCATTTTACGGTATCAGTTTTGTTGCGGCCGGGGCTACCAACGCCCTGGCCTATCAGATGAACCAAATAAACCCAGGCAGGAACTTTTCATATTGGTGGTTGTTGGCAGGAATTATTTGCTCGGTATTTATTGCTTACCAGGCGGAAAAGTACCTGTCCACCAAGCTGCTACCAGCATTATTAAGATACCGGGTAGAATTGCATTTTGGTACCACAACCTGCCGGGGAAAGGGATTTCTTGATACCGGAAACCACTTGCGTGACCCACTTACCAAGCGTCCGGTAGTGGTAGCCGAGTACAGCCTAATAAAGGACTGCATACCAGCTGATTGTCAAGCCGCGATAGAGAATTCCAAAGACCAAAACGATGTTCTCGAGGCCTTGAGTGAGAGTAGCTGGGCTCATCGCTTGCGGCTTATACCGTTTAGTTCGATTGGTCAGAAGAGTGGTATGATGGTTGGTTTTAGATGTGATGAGATCCTGATTGATCCAGACCAAACCCAAGTGCTTTATAAAAACCTGGTGGTAGGAATTTATCTTGATAAACTGGCAGCTGAGGACGATTACCAGCTGCTCATCCCATCAGAAATATTGCAAATTGCATAGGAGGTTTCAAGATGTTATTGAGGGAGAAATTGGCTGCCTGGAAGTTGCTGCTTATACGATGGTATATAAGAAAACGCATTCCAGATTTCGTTCATTATATTGGATCAACTGAGATCTTGCCTCCGCCTCTTAAAGACCAGGAAGAAACGACCCTTATCGCCCGTTTAGACCAAGGCGACGAAGCTGTTAAAACAACCCTCATCGAACATAACTTGCGCTTGGTAGTGTACATAGCCAAAAAGTTCGAAAATACGGGCATAAATATCGAGGATCTGGTTTCGATAGGTACTATCGGACTGATAAAAGCCGTCAATACTTTTGAACCCAAGAAAAACATAAAACTTGCCACCTATGCATCGCGTTGTATAGAGAATGAAATCCTGATGTATCTCAGGCGTAATCAAAAAAATCGTGCTGAAGTGTCCTTGGATGAACCGTTAAATATCGATTGGGACGGCAATGAACTGCTTCTATCAGATATTTTGGGAACCGAAGGAGATATGATATACAAGAAAATCGAAGGGGAAGTGGAAAAGTCCTTGCTGTGGCAGGCGATGCACAAATTGAGTCCGAGAGAGCATACTATTATCAAACTTCGTTTTGGATTGGCTGATGGTGCCGAGAAGACCCAAAAAGAGGTAGCAGACTTATTAGGTATATCGCAATCCTACATAAGTCGCTTGGAGAAACGGATTTTAAAACGTCTCAACCGGGAGATACGAAAAATAGAATAAAACCTGGCGGCAGCGGAGAAAGAGCTTTAACCCAAAGCTCTTTTTTATTGGCGATTCGAATATAGGCAAGAATAAGAAGAGCTGGTTAAGTTAATAATTAATAGTAAGTTCAATAGAGTCGTTAAATGTAATCGGCTATTCCTGATAGAAATATTTTGATTGAGAAGGGGTGGCTTTTTGATAACCAAGGTCGAGATCTGCGGTGTTAATACCGCTAAGTTACCGGTTCTAAAAAATGAAGAAATGCGCAACCTGTTTGCTTCCATGCATAACGGCCATAATGAGGCCCGCGATAGACTAATTCAGGGAAATCTGAGGTTGGTACTCAGTGTTATTCAACGTTTTAATAACCGGGGCGAGTTCGTTGATGATCTTTTTCAAGTTGGATGTATCGGCCTTATAAAAGCTATCGACAACTTTGATTTAAGCCAAAATGTAAGATTTTCGACATATGCCGTGCCAATGATCATCGGGGAGATCAGACGATATTTACGGGATAATAATCCGGTAAGAGTATCCCGGTCCTTGCGTGATATTGCTTACAAAGCTCTCCAAGTGCGCGAGCGAATGCTGGCCGAAAACTCGACGGAACCGACTATTGCCCAGATGGCTGAGAAACTTGAAGTGCCGAGAGAAGAAGTGGTGTTTGCACTGGATGCTATTCAAGAACCAGTATCGCTGTTTGAACCTATATATAATGATGGCGGCGATCCCATTTTGGTTATGGATCAAATCAGCGATGACAAAAATACTGATGCTCAGTGGCTGGAATCAATTACCATCAATGAGGCTCTAAAGAAACTAAATGAGAGGGAAAAACACATAGTATCATTACGTTTTTTTAATGGTAAGACCCAGATGGAAGTAGCTGAAGAGATCGGTATTTCGCAAGCCCAGGTATCACGTTTGGAAAAAGCGGCCCTAAAACAATTGAAGAAATATGTTTAGGTTTGGAGGCGCCTGGATGAAAAACGGAAACATGTGGGTGATCCTATTTTTAGCCATTATTCTAGCGCTGCTGGTACCTTTATCAGACAACCTCTTGGAGAGCGATAAGGCATTCACCCATGATAATCTGATCTTTCTGAGTACTGATATCAGCCAGTAGCAATCTAAACATAAGTAAATTGGTCCTGTACAGACAGGACTTTTTTATTGTGTTAAACTGGCAGAAAAGGCTGGAGTTTGGTATATGAGGGAATCAGTAAGATTGGTTTGGGAAGGGAAAGATCAGCTTGTAAATGAAGGGGATACCTGCTTCCATGAAATCGAACGGGTGCAGGTGAATCCTTATATCGGCACCAACACCTATTATGAACAACTGGAAGCACCGCCCCTCCTTACCGATAAAATCAAAAATGTATTTTGTTATGGAGACAACCTGATTTTTTTGCAGAATACTGCCCAGTGGGCTGGCTCCGATAAGATTGATTTGATTTATATTGATCCCCCTTACATGACCGATGTAGCCTATAATTCCAGCGTTACCTTAGGATCTGGATCCAAGGAAACCACAATCCAACGTCCTGCCTTTCATGATCGTTGGGCGGACGGTGTAAATTCCTATTTGGACATGTTATATCCTCGTCTAAAATTGATGAGGAAATCTCTTTCACCTCAAGGAAGCATCATCGTTCACGTCGACTGGCACACAAACCACTACGTGCGGATATTGTTAGATGAGATTTTTGGGCAGGAAAACTTTATTAATGATATTGCCTGGTGCTTTGGCGGCGGAGGCAATTCGCGCCGTCATTTCCACCGCAAACATGACTCTATTCTGTGGTATGCGGTTGGCTCGGAGTACTTATACAACCCCCAACACCGTCCCTATACATCCGGTACCCTGGAACGTGGTTTGACAAACGTAAAAGGAGACAAATATAGACTACATGAAGAAGGAGCTCTGATGCAGGACTGGTGGACTGATATTAATAAAATCCTGAGTCCCACCGCATTTGAAAATCTCAAGTTCCCAACCCAGAAACCTAAGGAATTAATTAAGCGGTTGGTGACCGCCGCATCCCAGCCTGGCAGTCGGGTGGCTGATTTTTTTGCCGGTTCCGGAACCCTGGCAGAAGTCTGTAACGAGATGGATAGGAATTGGATCTTATGTGATAATAGCTCCGTAGCTTTGCAAACCAGTGTCTACCGTCTCATAAAGAGCAGTTCTCCTCCATTCAACATAATCAGTACCACAGGTTTGGCAACTGAACCACAAAGCAACAAATTAAAGTTGAAGAAACCACAGGTTGCGATGTCAGGGCCTGACCACTGCCTGGTTGATTTAGGTATTGAAGATTATCAGCCTGTCCAAATGCAAAGCGGGTGTCACAACTTTGCTGATTATATTGAGTTTTGGGAGGTCGACTTAGATTATCATCAAAGCTTCAATTCGTGTTATCAAGTGGTGAGAAGCAATCAAAGATATAAAGGCCCTTTGGCTACCAATATGCTGGTTAGACTAGAAGCCGGACGATCTAGGCGAATTGCCGTCAAGGTATGGGACGCATGGGCTAATCAGAGTACCGAAATGGTGGAAATAAATCCTGCCTTTGTGTGATCCTCACAATATCCGACTAAATTTGATTGTAGGGAAATGAACAGCTACCCCGCATAATAAACTGAACAGCATACCGGGCTTATTCTCATAAGTGTGAAAAAGTGCTTTATCTTGCATAGTTGTGCTTTTTATGTTATCTATTGCTTTAGAGGTTGGCTGGAGATGTATAAAAATACCAATTATGATATTATGCTATTAGTGGAATAGCTGATGGAGTTGGATAAAATGAATCATATAGAACTGGCCAGCTTATATTTTATGCACTGCATCCCTGGAATCGGCAGTAAAACCCTATGGAAGATAAAACAGCAAATTGGTAGTTTTCAAACTTGCTTGGAAGGGAATGCAGATGTCTGGCAGCAATGCTCCTTGTCACCTGCAATCCAGAACGCTATAACCAATGCCAGGCTAAAATCGGATCCGATTACCTGGCTGGATAGGCTGCACGGTGATGACATAGCAATATGTTGTGTAGACGATGACGATTACCCGGATATGCTACGGGCCATATATGATCCCCCATATATCTTTTACTATCGGGGCGATCTTAGTATCCTGCAGGAGTTTTGCCTGGCAGTGGTTGGATCAAGAAGAGCAACCAGCTACGGAAAGGGCCAGGCTCGCAGGTTCGGCAGGGAACTGGCTGACCATGGTATCGTGGTGATCAGCGGTATGGCCAGGGGGATAGATACCGAAGCCCATTTTGGTGCCTTGGATGGTCCAGGAAAAACTGCTGCAGTATTAGGATGTGGGATAGATATTATATATCCTCCGGAAAATGATAAATTGTACCACCAGATTGCCGAGCACGGTGTAATAATCAGTGAATTCCCTCCTGGTACCCGGCCGGAACCCGGTAATTTCCCTGCCCGTAATAGGTCTATTTCAGGACTGGCGCACGGGGTTCTGGTGGTTGAAGCCCAGCAGAGGAGCGGGGCCCTTATAACGGCGGACTTTGCCCTTGAACAAGGTCGGGATGTATTTGCCATACCTGGCCAAATTAATAGCCTTAACAGTGCTGGGACCAATCAATTGATCAAGCAGGGGGCTTGTATGGTATGTACTGTTAAGGATATATTAAATGAATACGGCCTCGATGACAGCGGGGACACATTGACCCAAGGTGAGTTAATATTCAGCTTAGACTCTGATGAGAATATGGTTTTGCAAGCTATAGCGCACGAAACAGTTCATTTTGATAAAATACTGGAGCAGGTAGAGCTAAGTATAGGCAAGCTTAATACGACTCTTTTAAAGTTGGAATTGGAGGGAATAATTAGATCAATGCCGGGTAATTACTATGTGAAGATTTAGCCGATAAGTAAAAAAGTCTTTTAACCTATGGAAACACAGAAGAAATTAACGAGGTGATAGTTTGGCCGAGAATACTCTGGTGATTGTGGAATCTGCTGCCAAGGCAAAAACCATTGGCAAGTTTTTGGGGAAAAATTATCGGGTCAAGGCTAGTGTAGGACATATAAGAGACCTGCCTAAAAGTAAATTAGGTATAGATGTAAGTAATGATTTTGAGCCGCAATATATAACTATTCGCGGCAAGGGAGATATACTCAGGGAAATAAAGAACGAGGTTAAGAAGTCTGACCGGGTACTGTTGGCAACTGACCCTGACCGGGAAGGCGAGGCAATTGCCTGGCATTTGCAAAAATTTATTAACATCCCCGAAGGTTCAAAATGCCGTATCGAATTTAATGAAATCACTGCTGAGGCTATCAAGAAGGCTATCAAAAATTCGCGGCCGGTAGATATAAACCTGGTCAATGCCCAGCAAGCCCGCCGTGTCTTGGATCGTTTAGTCGGATACAACCTGAGTCCATTGCTGTGGAGCAAAGTCCGCAAAGGACTGAGTGCTGGCCGGGTACAATCAGTCGTTGTCAGGGTCATCTGCGCCAGGGAAAAAGAGATTATGGGATTTGAACCAGAAGAATACTGGACTATCGAAGCCCTGCTGGAGAAAAAAGCCCATAAGGCTTTTACCGCCAACCTTATTACCCATAAAGGGCGCAAATTGGAATTGAGCAGCGAGGCTGAGCAAGCTCAGGCAACTGATTATTTAAAGGATGCGGTTTTTGTTCTTAAAAACCTGGAGAAAAAGGAGAAACGCATCAAGCCTAAGCCACCCTTTATTACCAGCACACTACAGCAGGAAGCCTCAAAAAGAATGGGATTTTCCCCCAGCCGTACCATGCGGGTAGCCCAGGAATTATATGAAGGTTTGGAACTTGGGAAGAAAGGCAATGTGGGATTGATTACCTATCTGCGTACTGATTCCACCAGAATTGCCAGCGCCGCTCAAGCCGATGCACTGGAATTTATTAAATCTGAGTATGGGGCTGCCTATGCACCACATACCGCCAATGAATACAAAAGCCGCAAATCCGCCCAGGATGCACATGAAGCGATACGTCCTTCAGCGGTTACCCGTACACCGGACAGTATCAAAGAATATCTGAGCCGGGATCAGCACCGACTCTATAAACTTATCTGGGAACGTTTCGTTGCCAGCCAAATGACGGCGGCTCGTTTTGATACGGTAAAGGCAGATGTTCAAGCCGGGGACTATGGTTTACGGGCTGGGTCATCACAACTAAAATTCCCGGGATATAAACGAGTTTATAACGATGATGAGGATGAAGTAAAAAATCCTATTCCGGATATGGAAATTGGTGAGACAATTAAATTAAAGGAACTGAAACCGGAGCAGCATTTCACCCAACCTCCCCCTCGCTATACCGATGCCAGTCTGGTCAAACTATTGGAGGAAAAGAATATCGGGCGACCCAGTACCTATGCGCCTATAATAGAGACTATAATCAAGCGCAGCTATGTGGAAAGGCAGAATAAGCAATTCGTTCCTACGGAACTGGGCTATATTGTAGTGGATTTGCTTACCGAGCATTTTGGCAATATTGTCGATATCGACTTCACCGCCAAGATGGAAGAAGAATTCGATCTGATCGAAGAGGGGCAGATGAATTGGAAAGAAGTAATCCGTGAATTTTACCTGCCTTTTAATGCGGATTTGGAAAAAGCCCAGGATCTGATTGAGAAAGTAGAAATAAAAGATGAGGAAGCCGGCAAAGAGTGCCCGCAATGTGGAAGGCCGATGCTGATAAAACATGGACGGTTCGGAAAGTTTGTAGCTTGTTCTGGCTTCCCGGAATGCAGGTACACGGAATCCATCAACGAAGAAGCCGGGGTAAACTGCCCCTTCTGCCAGGGACAGATTCTAGCCCTCAAATCCAAAAAAGGCCGAAAATATTTTGGCTGCAAGAACTATCCGCAATGTAACTTCCGTTCCTGGAATAAACCTACTGGCGATAAATGCCCGGAATGCGGTGATGCCATGGTAGAAAAATATAACAAACATATGATTCAAATAGTGTGCCAGAATCCCGAGTGCAAGCATCTTCAGGAAACAAGAGAATATGTTGCCGCTCATTAATGTCATAGGGGGAGGATTGGCCGGTTGCGAGGCAGCCTTTTATGCTGCCCAGGCGGGATTTAAGGTTAGACTTTGGGAAATGCGGCCCGAGAGGATGACCCCGGCCCACAAGTCAGATCAACTCGCCGAGCTGGTTTGCAGCAATTCACTTAAATCAGACCAGCCCAATACCGCTCAAGGCGTACTGAAGCAAGAGATGAGAGCTTTAGGTTCTTTGATGCTAACTTGCGCCCAACAAGCCAGGGTTCCGGCTGGTTCAGCTTTGGCAGTTGACCGTGACTATTTTGCCGCTCTGGTCACTAAAACCATTTCTTCTCACCCTGGCATCGAGATAATCCGCCAGGAGGCAGAATCAATTCCCGTTGATGGACTAAATATAATAGCTACTGGACCATTAACCTCGGCAACCCTCTATCGTGAGTTAAGTCGTATAACCGGGGAAGAAAATTTGTTTTTCTATGATGCAGTTGCGCCGAGTGTTACTCTGGATAGTCTCGATAAAGACAAGGTTTTCAAAGCATCTCGTTATGATAAAGGTGACAGCGATTATTATAACTGTCCTATGAGTAAGGAAGAATATGAGATTTTCTATAATGAACTGGTACAATCCGATGTAAACGAGGGGCATAGTATAGATAAGAATCTGTTCTTTAACGGATGTATGCCTATAGAAGTGATGGGGCGCCGGGGTTTAGATACGCTTAGATATGGGCCCATGAGACCGGTAGGACTGATCGATCCCGGCACCAATAAAAGAGCCTGGGCGGTCGTACAACTGCGCCAGGAAAACCGGGAAGGCACGGTATTTGGATTAGTGGGATTCCAAACTCGCTTGAAATGGGGAGAACAGGATAGAATATTCCGGCTCATTCCTGGTTTGGCCAAAGCTGAATTTGTTCGATACGGAGTTATGCACCGTAATACCTACCTGAACAGCCCCAAGATACTAAAACCTACATTACAGTATAGAGGAAATCAAGATCTGTTTTTTGCTGGCCAGATAACCGGAGTGGAAGGCTATATGGAATCGGCTGCTACAGGGCTCCTGGCTGGTTTAAACGCCGTCCGCCAAGGATTGAATATGAGACCCTTGTTAATCAGTAATGAAACCATGTTGGGTGCGCTGGTGGCTTTCATTACCGATCCCACTCAATCACACTTCCAGCCGGTCAATGCTAGTTTTGGTATATTGCCTCCCTTAGAAACACCTATTAAAGACAAGGATAAGCGCTATGAAGCCTATGGATTTAGATCACATTGCCGTATGCAAGAATTTATGTCGTTGTTGCAGCAGTTATCAGCAGAACGAGAAGAGGATGGAAGTACACACATATGACAGAAATACCCGATGGTGAAAGCATAATTAGCAGCGAGATACCAAATTTC
>CAZOZX010000003.1:0-24949 GCA_964584415.1 uncultured Syntrophomonas sp. | reverse complement strand
CCTATCTTAAGGTAGAAAAGAGTGCTTCACCGTTGACACTGGTAAACTATAAAAAGGATCTTGATCAGTTTTTAGATTTCACGGCTGATTTTCTGAAAATCAATAAATCAAAGGTGCCAATCAACGCGATAACCAACTTGGCGGCCAGAGAATATATAGCTCAGATGTACAAAAGAGATTTGAGCCGAGCCACCATTGCCCGTAAAATAGCTGCCTTACGTTCCTTCGTCAAATATTTGTGCCGGGAGAACCTGCTGGCAGGTAATCCTATCGTTAATGTGGCAACTCCACGGCAAAATAAAAGGTTGCCGCGCTTTTTATATCCTATGGAGATCAGGATGCTGATCGAAGCACCGGATGTCAAATCACCTTCCGGTTTGAGGGATCGAGCAATATTGGAGACCTTATACGCAGCCGGAGTGAGGGTCAGTGAATTGGTCGGCATCAACCTTGATGATATGGACCTGAAAGAAGACTGGATTCTGATTTTAGGCAAAGGTAATAAACAGAGACTCGCCCCCTTGGGTGTCATGAGCAAAAAAGCCTTAAATGATTACCTTGAGAAGGGAAGGCCAGCATTGCTTGCCAAGAATGCAAACGCAACAGCAGCCTTGTTTGTTAATAAATCCGGAAGCAGAATATCAACCCGCAGTATCCGTAATATAATTAATAAATACGTTGATCAACTGGCTTTGAATCAAAAGGTAAGCCCCCATACGTTGAGGCATTCTTTTGCCACTCACCTGTTAAATAACGGGGCTGACCTGCGCTCGGTCCAGGAGTTGCTGGGGCATGTGAAGCTGTCAACCACTCAGATATATACTCATTTAACCAAAGACAGGATCAAGAGCATCCATGAAGAAAATCATCCCCGGAGGTGAAAGAATGTTTGAGGCCACTACTATAGTAGCGGTAAAGAGAGACGGACAAATGGCCATCGCTGGAGATGGCCAGGTTACATTCGGCCAGAGTGTAGTTATGAAGAATAACGCGGTCAAAATCAGAAAAATTTATGAAGGTAAAGTATTAGCCGGATTTGCCGGTTCGGTAGCCGATGCCTTCACCCTGTTCGCCAAGTTTGAAGAAAAACTTAAGTCTATGGGAGGCAATCTTACCCGGGCCGCAGTAGAGATAGCCAAGGATTGGCGCAGTGATCGTATCCTGCGCAAGCTAGAAGCACTGCTGATTGTGGCTGACCGGGATAAGATGTTTATAATTTCCGGTAACGGAGAAGTCATAGAACCAGATGATGGCATTACCGCTATCGGATCGGGTGGCCCCTACGCCCTGGCAGCAGCCCGCTCGCTCTTCAGGTTCACTGATTTGACAGCTGCCGAAATAGCATTTGAGGCACTAAAGATAGCCGGTGAGATCTGCGTATATACTAATGATCGCATCACGGTGGAGGTTGTTGAATAAACTGATTTAAAAAGGAGATATAGATTTTGTATAATCTTACACCCAAAGAGATCGTGGTGGAATTGGATAAATACATCATTGGCCAGAAGGAAGCGAAAAAGGCGGTGGCGATAGCATTGCGCAATCGTTACCGGCGTAAAATGCTGCCCATGGATCTCAGCGAGGAAATATATCCCAAAAACATTATCATGATTGGTTCAACTGGGGTAGGGAAGACCGAAATTGCCCGCCGATTGGCCAAATTAGTGAAAGCGCCTTTTATCAAGGTCGAAGCCAGCAAGTTTACCGAGGTTGGATATGTGGGGCGTGATGTGGATTCCATGATCAGGGATTTGGTTGAGACTTCCTTGCGGATGGTCAAGCAGGAAAAGATGGAAGAAGTGCGGGAAAAGGGTGCCCAGTTGGCTGAAGAACGGTTGATCGATTACCTCTATCCTATGCCCAGCAGAAAGTCAGGCTATAGCAAAAATCCACTGGAGTTTCTGATGGGGCAGGCACAGAACAGTCCCCGGGAGGACGATGATTATCGCCGTCAGTTACATAACGCGGAGAATCAACGCGAAATAATCCGCCAAAAACTGACCCGCAAGGAAATGGAAGACGAGATGATAGAAATTGAAGTTGAGGAGAAAAACAATTCTTTTATGGAGATTTTCTCGGGAGCCGGCGTAGAAGAAATGGGCGTAAATTTTCAGGACATGTTAGGCGGACTCCTGCCCAAGACCAGTAAGAAACGCAGGATGAAAGTAAGAGAAGCGCGCGAGTTACTGAGCCATGAAGAAGCCATGCGTCTTATCGATACGGAGGAGGCTAATCGTGAGGCTATTAGGCGAGTCGAACAGGATGGGTTGGTTTTCCTGGATGAGATCGATAAGATAGCCAGTAAAGAAGGCTCATATGGTCCGGATGTATCCCGCGGAGGGGTGCAGCGCGATATTCTTCCTATTATCGAGGGTTCCACGGTCGTAACCAAATATGGTCCGGTTAAGACCGACCACATCCTTTTCATAGCCGCAGGTGCATTTCATGTCAGCAAACCTTCAGATCTTATCCCAGAATTGCAAGGACGCTTTCCAATCCGGGTGGAGTTGGAAAATCTAAAAAAGGAAGATCTGATTAGGATTTTGCGCGAGCCTCATAACTCCTTGCTGAAACAGTACACGGCATTACTTTCTACTGAGAAACTTACGGTTGTATTTTCAGATGAGGCAGTTGAATACATTGCTGAGACCGCCTACGAGGTTAATGCCCGGACTGAGAATATCGGTGCCCGGCGCCTCCACACCATCATGGAAAAAGTATTGGAAGACCTGCTTTTTGAAGCTGCCTATATGCAAGGACAGGAGATTACCATCGATAGAGATTATGTAGAAGCTCGTCTCAATAAGATTGTTCAGGATGAGGACCTCAGTCGTTATATCCTATAATAAGTACCGCGCGAAGTCTATTTGTATAATAAAGGCGCTGTCACCTAATCTGACAGCGCCTTTTAGCTAAGCTGTTGCAACAATTATATATAAGTACTTTTACTGGGCTGATGATTTTTTTTTACACTGTTCTTCCGGCCGTTTTTTAGTATTAACTGGGTATGACTCATCGTGATTACTGTCGCCGCTCACAATTACAAAAGATGTCTTCCCGTGTATCATTGATAATCGTACCGGTTACCAGGTATTAAAACAAGATAAACAGCGGCCTCTGCGCTCTAGGCTGCTGCTCCACTATCGGCTGTTTCTTTCTCTGCCGGTAAGGATATTTCAGAACCGTAAAATTCGCTATAAGCCTTGCATTCGCTGTCCGAATGGGCACATACCGTGCAAGCCTGACAATCCAGGCAGTCCCAATTTTTCTCCATTTTCTAGCCTCCCCTCACTTTTGTTGCAACCGCTCGAACTCTTCTCCATTACTAAAAGCATTCTATGCCTGTGCTGTTTAAATTTCAACCTTTTTCCTTGTATACATTTTCCTCCCGAAAAAATCCCCAAAAAATATCAGGCCCGCATCATGAGTGGATCGGCTTTGGAGGATTTATTGTTGGTGGAATTCTTTTGTAAATTTAGCTGAAAAAATTACTTTTGGCATAAAGGCGGGATTAAGTCTACGTAAGGTATCTATCGCAAAAGATGATGGCCAGGAAGATAAACCTGGCCATCTCAACATCAACATGAAATATAAAATTTTGGAGGGGTGCTTGCACCTGATGATGCATCCAAATTAAATAATACCTTTTTCTTTAAGTTCCAGAACATCTTTCTCAGAATAACCTGCCTGCCCAAGAATGCTTTCGTTATCCTGGCCTAAAGCAGGGAAGGTCAATTTAGCTACCCCTGGTGTCCCGGACATCTTGATGGGTACACCGGTTAACGGGATATCCCGGCCTGATCCTCTGAAATCAGCAAGTTTTAGAATCATATCCCGGGCAACGACCTGGGGATGATTGCACATCTCTTCCATAGTTAAAACCGGGGTGAAGCAGATATCACTCTGGGCGAAAAAGTCTACCCATTCTTCTCTGGTTTTGGTAAGCATAATCGCCCTGACATCAGCCTGCATATCCTTCTGAACAGCTGTATCCCATTGCGGTTTGATATATTGTGCCCGGTCTATCTTTTCGCAAAATTCAGCCCAGAATTTATCTTCCACTGCTCCGAGGCTGACGTGCTTACCATCTTTGGTTTCATAAACATTATAGCAGGCATAGCCACCAGTCAATACATCATTGCCCATCTCCGGCAGCCTGCCCCATCCGGCCCATTCACCCAAGGTATATGCCAGCAGACTGATTGAACAGTCCAGCATAGCTACGTCGCACAGTTGCCCTTCGCCAGTTTTCTGACGGCTGGCCAAGGCCAACAGGATAGCTATAACCGAATATAGAGTCCCGCCCGCAATATCGGCGATCTGCACCCCTGACATGGCAGGTCGTCCTCCATAGACTCCGGTCAAGCCGGTTACCGCTGCCAAATTAAGATAATTCAAATCATGCCCGGCGGCGTCTTTTAATGGACCGGTCCAACCATAACCGGTGATGGCGCAATAGATAATGCCTTTATTGATTTCTTTCAACGCATCGTAGTCCAGCCCCATTTTTTTCATTACCCCAGGCCGGAATTGATCTACCACTACATCGGCGTCCGCAACCAAACGGCGGAAAACGGCTTTGCCCTCCTCCTTTTTGAGGTCCAGGGTAATACTCTTCTTGTTGCGGTTTACTGTGGGGAAACGAGCACTTTCACCGTTGACAACCGGGGTTAACATGCGTCCCAGATCGCCGCCGCGGGGATCCTCAACCTTAATTACCTCAGCGCCAAAATCTGCCAGTATCTGGGTGCAAAAAGGACCCGGCAGATACCTTGATAAATCCAGTACTCTGACTCCTTCCAATGGTAAACTCATATGCTCCCTCCATTCCGTTTGTAAAATAATAGAAACTAAGCTTCTATGTTATATTATACTCGGTTTGTCTTAATAAAAGAGCCCTGGCAATGGGAGAATGCCAGGGCATAATAGAAGGGGAGGTGTTACCCAAGAATTCAATGGTTTTGGCTGCAGGTAACCAGTTTCGTTCCATGCCCATTCCGGTTAGCTTGGCAGCATGGTCATTTAGGGTAGGAAAATTCCTTCCTTATCCACTACGTGATAAAGCAGATCCAGATCATTGTAGGTAGGCGGCTTGGTCTCGCCGATAACTTTGGAGATGTTAAGCTTAAACATACAATTATCCTGGACCTGTTCAGGGGTAAATCCGGGATGGACTGTTTCCAGATAGATGACACCATCATCATCGAACTTGAATACACCCATATTTGAGATTACCGCATAGGGCCCGCCCCGGAATCCTTTGTTGTATACCTCTCTCTTATGAACGAATTCACCGCTGGGCCACTTGGGTATACGCCAGCCGGGGGAGGTAATATAACTGCACCGCTCTACCCAGCGGCGCTTCTCCTGGATCATGATAAACACGGTGCGTTTTGCCAGTGCGTTTATATCCGCATTGCCGCCGCTGCCGGTCAGGCGTTTGCCCAGTGGGGAATAACCTCCCATGGCAGTGGTGTTCACACTACCATATTGGTCGATTTCGGCACCACCCAGGAAGGCCATGTCAACCTGGCCCCGGCCTAATTGACCAAATACATCCCACAATCCGGAAGCGATTGATGCCTGATAGTGGCAGCGGGCGTCTCCAACCGACACGGGCAGGTCAATGGGGCGACCATCAACGCTGCCAGCCTCATAGATACAGACGGCGTTGGGAGCGTTAGTTTTTTGGGCCAACATGATTGCCAGCATTGGCAATCCGGTGCCGGCAAAGACTACCTCCCCATCGGTTACCTGTCTTGCCGCCGAGACAGCCAGGAGGTCAACGGGTTTATATTCCCCGACTTTCGCAAAATCGTTGCTAGCCATTATCTCGACCCCCTTTTCACCTTCTGGGAATAACCAAGTGCGGCACTAGCCCTAAGGAGTTCCAAACGACTCAAACCGAGCTTATTGAGATACTCTTCATGGTCTTTGACGCCAAAGATCCATTCCTGAGCCCAGGCATCGAAGCCTTCCTGGGTCCGGGTCTTGGCGAAGAAGTCTTTGATAAAGGCGCCATCAGCTTCATAACAGCCATAGCTTCCGGTTGGGTGAGCTGCCCAGGGCAGTTCGACCACGTAGTCCACCAGGTGCGGTGGCAGCAGATTGCGTTCGGGCTCCCGGCGGATGAATTCCTCCGGAATAATCTGCTCCGCGATTACTATAAGTTTGTCAGCGGCTTTCATGGCTTCGTCGTCAGCATATTTCTGGCCCAGTACTCTTACCGTACCTTCGGAACCAACCAGCTGGACACTGGCGATACACCAATCAGGCTGGCAGGCAGGAATCAGGGCTACTTCAGATCCGGAGAAGCTTTCCTTATACATGTCGTATTTCTTAAGTGGAATCTTGGGATTTGATCCATCCCGGAGCCCAGCTTTGCCCAGCATGTCGTACTCTGGATTCAGAATATCGGTACCCATAGCTGCAAAGGTGGGCATGAAAGGAATACCTTGAGCACCTGCGACCATACGGTAGAGCATCTGCACATGGCTGTAATCCTCGCAGATAATTTCACCCGCCTGTGCCTTCCTGGAAAGGTTACCTGCTATCTTGCCGAACAATTCATGTCCGCTCCAGCAGGATTCCCAGATCTTCACACATCCGGCCCCGATGAGCATATCATCGTGGGTACCACCGTTGACTTCCATCAAATGCAAGTTCTTTTTGCCCTGACGGATCATTTCCATAATGGCGGCCATTGGTCTGCGCCAAATGGTAAATCCGCTAAAGGTTAGAGAGTCCCCGTCTTTAATTAGACTGATTGCCTCCTGCAGACTGACTTTTTGGGGTCTGCCCATACATTCCTACCTCCTTTAATTTTTGATAGAAAAGGGGGAACACTAGCCTGGGAAACTGATCTGATCTTAATCAGGAACCATATTGGGATCTTACCATTTGCCGATTACTTCACGGCCTATGATCATCCTCTGGATCTGGTTGGAACCTTCATAAATCTGGGTGATCTTAACATCACGCATCATGCGTTCAATGGGGAACTCTCTGCAATAGCCATAGCCACCCATCAGCTGTACGCAGTTGGTGCAGACCTCCATACTGGTATCGGTGGCGAACTTCTTGGCCATAGATGCTTCTTTGTTATGGGGTAATTTATTGTCCTTCAGCCAGGCTGCCCGGTAAACAAGCAACTGGGCTGCATCCAGGGCTGTAGCCATGTCAGCTACCATAAACTGTACACCTTGGTTGGCCGCCAGCGGTTTGCCGAATTGTTGTCTTTCTTTAATATACTGGTTGGTAAATTCCAGGGCGCCTTCGCCGATGCCCAGACCCTGAGCGGCAATAGTGACACGTCCCCCAGCCAGGAGGCCCATGGCTACCTGGAATCCGTCATTTTGTACACCCAGCATATTTTCTTTGGGAACCTTGACATTTTCGAAATATAGTTCCACTGTAGGAGAGCCGTTCATGCCCATTTTTTCTACTGGCTTGCTCATGGTGAAACCAGGCGTGTCTTTCTCGATCTGCAGGCAGGTAATCCCTCTGCCGGCCCCTTGGGTTGGGTCGGTTTTAACAAATGTGCAGTAAGTGGTGGCAATACCGCCGTTGGTGATAAATATTTTGCTGCCGTTGACCAGGAAGTGATCTCCCTTATCTTCAGCTTTACATTTAATCGAAGCGGCATCGGAACCAGCATTGGGTTCGGTCAGAGCATAGGCGCCAACTATTTCTCCAGTGGCGAGGGCTTTAAGGTATTTTTGTTTAACTCGGTCGCCGCCATAGAGCCAGGTACTCATGCAGCCCAGACCGGTATGAACGCTCATGATAACTGCGGTGGATGCACAGCATTTGGCCAGCTCTTCAACGAACATAGCAAAATCCAGGTAGGTGGCTCCAGCTCCGCCCCATTCTTCAGGAATGGGAAGACCGGTTAAGCCCAAGCTGGCCATCTTTTTAAAATTCTCCATCGGAAATTGGTGGGTTTTGTCAGTCTCGGCCGCAATGGGTTCTACCTCATTTTTGGCGAATTTTCTGAACATATCTCTCATCATTTGTGACTCTTCACTTAACTTAAAATCCATGTGGTTACAGCTCCTTTCTATTTACCTATAAATTGAGCTTTCCTTTTTTCCACGAATGCTCCCATACCTTCCTTTTGATCAGCGGTGGCGAAACAGATACCGAAAACATCTGCTTCTATGGTAAGCGCGCGGTTGATGTCGGTTTGCATGCCTTCGTTAACTGCTACTTTGCAGAACCGAACTGCTATCTGTCCGCGGGAAGCGATACGTTTAGCTAGTTTCATAACGTAATCCATGAGACTGCTTTCTTCTACTACCGCGTTGACCAGGCCTATCCGCAGGGCTTCATCAGCTTCAATGGTGTCACCACTGTACAGTAGTTGTTTAGCCATGCCAGTACCGACAATACGCGGTAACCGCTGGGTCCCGCCGAAACCGGGAGTTACCCCTAATCCTACCTCGGGTTGTCCGAACTTGCTCTTATCAGAACAAATCCTAAAATCGCAAGCCATGGCCAGTTCACATCCGCCGCCCAGGGTGAATCCATTGATGGCGGCAATAACAGGTTTTTCAATGGTCTCGATCAAATTGAATACACTTTGACCCAGGAGGCCGAACTCTCTTCCATCCAGAGCATTGATATTCAGCATGTAGGTAATATCCGCTCCGGCTACGAATGATTTATCGCCCGCACCTTTGATGATCATAACAGCTACACTCGGATCATCCCGGAAGTTCTCGACCGCCGCCTTGATATCTAACAATGTGTCCTTATTGAGGGCATTCAAGGCTTTAGGGCGGTTTATGGTAAGCAAAGCGACATTATCGATTTTATCCAGCAACACATTAGCGAATTCCAATTAATCTCCCTCCCTTGCTGAATTCTAATGGGATCTATTTGCTGTAATCGAAGATTCCTTTACCGACTTTGCGGCCCAGCCATCCGGCCTGGACATATTGTTTTAGCAGGGGAGAAGGACGATATTTGGGATCACCGTAGCCGGTGTACATAACGTTTAGAATAGCCAGAACCGTATCCAGGCCGATTAGGTCTGCCAATGCGCAGGGGCCCATAGGATGGTTCATACCTAATTTCATAATATTGTCAATGTTTTCTGCAGGTGCAACGCCCTCATAGAGTTCCCACAGGGCTTCATTGATCATAACCTGAAGAACCCGGTTGGAAATAAAGCCTGGTACGTCTTTGCACCATACCGGAGTTTTGCCCATCTTGATGGAAGCTTCTTCAATAGTGTTGTAGACTTCATCACTGGTAGCCAAACCACGGATGACTTCTACCAGTTTCATGACCGGTACTGGATTCATGAAATGCATGCCGATTACCTGAGCCGGCCGTTTAGTAACGGCTGCAATCTGGGTGATGGGCAGGGAAGAGGTATTGCTGGCCAATATCGCATGCGCAGGAGCAATCCGGTCCAGTTCTTCGAAGACTTTTTTCTTGATATCGAAGTTCTCAACGATAGCTTCAACGATCAGGTCGCAGTCAGCCGCATCTTCCAGGCTGATGGAGGGTTTGATTCTGGCTAGGATGGCATCCATGTCTTCCTGGGTTCTCTTGCCCTTTTCTACATCGCGGCCCAGGTTTTTCTTGATTAGAGCAATACCCTTGTCGACCAGATCCATATTAATGTCATACTGGATGGTGTCAAATCCTGCTTGGGCTGAAACCTGAGCGATTCCGCCTCCCATTTGGCCGGCGCCGATTACCATGACTTTCTTAATTTCCACTATACGTCCCTCCTTAAAATGTTGTTGCGAGCTAAATCTGTTTATGGTTCGACTTTGATTAACATTGCATCGCCTTGGGCGTGACCGGAACAAATTCCGCAAACTCCATAGCCGCCACCGCGCCTTTTTAATTCATAACCAAGGGTCATTAAAATTCGGGCTCCGGAAGATCCGATGGGGTGACCATAGGCTATGGCAGAACCGTTTACGTTTACTTTATTAACCATGTCTTCTTTGCTCATACCCACGATCTTCATACAGCTGACCAATACAACTGCCGCAAAGGCCTCATTGGCTTCCACCAGCTTGATGTCGTCGGCAGTTAAACCATTCTGATCCAGTACCTTCTTGATGGAGAGACCAGGAACAGTTGCAATATCTTTGGTCTGCTGAGATACTTCTGCGTAGTCTACTATGGTAAAGAGCGGCTTCAGGCCAAGCTCATCAGCTTTTTCGCGGCTCATCAGCATTACCGCACTGCCTCCATCATTAACCCCTGGGGCGTTACCAGCAGTAACACTGCCCGGACCGCCGGTTACTGGACTCTTATGGTTGAATACCGGAGGTAATTTTGCCAACGATTCCTGGGTAGTTCCCGGGCGGGGGCCCTCATCCTTGGTCATAACTTCCTTGCCTTTTTTGATCTCCACCGGGAAGATCTCATCATCCAGGCGGCCATTTTCCATGGCGTCTACAGCCCGGGTCTGGGAAAGAGTTGCCCACCAGTCCATCTCTTCTCTGGTAACACCGAATTCGTCTGATACTTCAGAACCATGAATGGCCATATGGCGATTGTAGAAGGCATCCCACAGTCCGTCATAGACCATCAAGTCTACCAGTCTGCCATTGGGAAGCCCCATTCTTCCTCCGAACCTTTCATCGGGCAGTGAATAGGGACAGTTGGTCATGCTTTCCATACCACCGGCAATGACTATATCAGCCCGGCCTACCTTGATCAGCTGAACGGCTAAATCAATGGTTTTGATACCGGAGGAGCAGACTTTATTAATGGTTATTGAAGGCACTGACTCCGGCAAGCCGGCTAAAAGAGTGGCCTGGCGGCTGGGTACCTGGCCAACACCGGCCGGTACAACTTCTCCCATATATACATAATCAACATCTTCACCTTTTACTTTGCCTTCTACCCGGCGCATTACTTCCTTGATGGCCAGGGCGCCCAATTGGGGTGCATCATATTCTTTCAGTTTGCCGCCGAACACTCCGTAAGGAGTGCGAGCCGCAGCTACGCAGACTACTTCCCGAAGTTTGGCGTAGGGATTGTCAAGCTTGCGGCCCATACCTTTGAAATCGGGTTTTCTTTCTCCAAGTCCAGTTACCGGAACAGTTTTGGGATAATCCGCTCTTTTCATATCTAGCTTCTGTACAAAATCGGACATATTTTCTTCCTCCTTAGTTCTAATAATTTAGGTTTATAAGAGTACTTTGCTGAATGGGGTAAACAAACTCACCTCCCTTAGCTGACATAAAAATAACCCCGCAGATTATTATCTGGCGGGGCTCTAAGGCTCTCTAAACAGATTAACAATTTTATGTAGTTGTATGGGGCTTGCTTTTAAATGGTGCTGACAATTGGTAACTTTTCACGAGCATTGGTTAGGATGACTGGGGTAAGACTGTTAGTGGATCCGCAGCGAGGGCATTTTATCTCCAGGTGACGGCATTCAAGATATTTCCCCAAGAGTTTTTGGCATTTTCGGCATCGAAAATCTTTAAGCACTATTTTTACCACTCCCCTTTAACCCGAAACATTTCTAATTAACTCCTCACAATTCTAATTAGTATATTAAGCAAAAATCATGCCATTAATAAGACTGTTTCTATCAAAACCCGGTATCTAGGGTTTGCTTGAAAATATAAGGGGATGTTAAGATACATCCCCCATAATATTTGTTGCATTTGTGCAATGAAATTCTAATCAGAATATGGAATTTATAGTCATATACTTTGAAAAGTTAACCATACCGGTATGTTATTAATTACACAAGACCATTATAGGTGGGTTGGGGAAGACAACAGGTTGGATAGGGTTACTGTTTTGGTTGCCAATATGCGCCAAAAAATTGATGCATCCTCGCAACAAATTGTTGCCCCGATGCAACGAGACGTGCGGTTAGTATCTAAAATTGATCGCTTCCATTGTGAGTAATGCCGTATTTGGCCGCTTTGCGCACAACCGTTGAAGCATCCACTTTAAGTTCTTTGGCCATTTGACGGCTGGTTCGATATTTCTGGTAGGCTTTCTCCAGAATCTGTTTCTCAACTTTTTCGATTGCTTCCTGCAAGGGAATAATTCCCGAGACAATGACCTCAGCATAAGAAGGCAACCCAAAGCTCAATGAGGTTGGCAAATCTTCACGGGTTATCAAATCCCTGGTGGTAACCACGATTAATCTTTCTATCAAGTTTTCTAACTCTCTAACGTTGCCGGGCCAATTATAATTCATGAATATATCAATTATTTCCGGAGAGATCTTTTTATTCAACTTGTGTTTGCGATTGTAGAGCTTTATAAAATGAGATACCAGAGGGGGAATGTCTTCTTTCCTATCCCGCAGCGGGGGGACGTTGATAGGGACAACATTCAATCTGTAATACAGATCTTCCCTGAATAGCTTTTTATCTACCAATTCCAGTAGGTTATGGTTGGTTCCGGTTACGATCCTTACGTCTATAGATATGGATTTAGTGCCGCCTACCCGGACTATCTCTTTGTTTTGCAGAACCCGCAGCAGTTTAACCTGTAGATTAAAAGGCAGATCGCCTATCTCATCCAGGAACAAGGTACCGCCTGATGCAAGTTGAAAGTAGCCTGGTTTACCCTCTTTTTTAGCTCCCGTAAAGGCTCCATAATCATAACCGAACAACTCCGATTCCAGGAGAGTTTCGGGTATGGCACCACAGTTCACCTTAATAAATGGCTCGTCTTTACGATTGCTGTAATTGTGAATGATTTCAGCGATTAATTCCTTACCGGTACCGGATTCTCCGGTGACTAATATGGTGGAGTCAAATTGGGCCAATCTCATTACCGTTGATAATAATACCTTCATTTTACTGGAGTTGGTAATTATATTGTCGGAGCCAGTATATTGGAGTTTTAAGGTGCGCAATTGGGTTTCATAATGTTGGCTGAGGCTCTCAACCTCCTCTAGTTTTTGTCTGAGTTCATTCAGTTCGGTTATATCCCTGACATTACTTACGACTCTGAATATCTTGCCGGCATCGTCAAAAACTGGATTCCCGGTCGTAAGGGTTGTTTTTCCGGTTCTCATTTCCTGGCTTATAGTAACCGGTTCATGTTTCTGAAGAACCAAAGAGGTGACCGATTCCGATACTATTCCTTCAGATTCAATAGTGGTAACGTTTTTTCCTATAAATTCATTGGCATCGATTCCGGTAATACGCTCGTATGCCTTGTTCAAACGCAGTGTCAGCCCGGTTCCGTCAGTTATGTAGAGGCCATCGAAAGATGAATCAATAATTGCGTCCAATTCCCGGTTGAGCTCTTTGAATCGTGCCAGCTCCCGGGAAACGTTCTCCAATTCGGAGATATCCAATAGTACAGCTACAGCTCCCACAACTTTTCCTTCCTTTATTATAGGTGAACGATTGGAAAGGAAATCGATATCCCTAAGCTTGACTTTTTTAAGGGGTTCAGCGATTCCAGTGGAGACAATGTTAACGAGGTCGCTCTCCGGTAAAACATCCTGAATGTATTTGCCCACCGCGTCTGAGGCCTTGTCGCCGAACAATCTTTCGGCCGACTCGTTCCAGACCTTTATCATGCCTTTTTCATCGATCGACACTATAACGTTGTGAGCAGAATTAATAATAGCATCCAGCTCGAGTGAAATGTTTTGATAAGAATCGAAGAAGGCCTTGGCTATGTCTCCTCTGGTTACGATACCCACCACTTTGCGCTCACTGTCAACAACAGGCAAACGTGGTACGGTAGCATTTACTACTTCACCGAATTCATCGTCGGGGCGCCCGACCAGCATATTAGTGGTCATCATAGATGATATAGGGCGATCAAATTCGCGGTCACCATTTATAGCGCGGTAGACATGGCTTTTAGTAAATAAGCCGATCAATTTGCCGTCTTCATCTACAACCGGAGCACCATCTATTCGTTTTTCCATAAAAATGATAGCGGCTTCACCGATAGAATTATCGGGTCTAAGGGTTATGGGATTAGGGGTCATAATCTTACTGATTTTCACTGCTGTCACCACCTTGGCATCAATTTAGCATAAGGATTTATAAATTGCACGGGAATTTAATGCTATTCTTTTCAAGAAAAGAGTCTACTTATCTAAATATACTCCAGATAATTATTAATAACGTGTCACGCCACGAATCACCGCCTTAAATGCTTAACTTTCTTGCAAACCCATATTTATTTGTGATATATTATCACTTGATGATTTCACACGCTGGCCGATCGTCAGGAAGTTGCTCGTTAGAGTATCCTGGAGAAATGAAGCCTGCGGAGGATTAAAAACAGGAGGTGTATCGCATGTCAGTAATTACCATGAAGCAATTACTGGAAGCTGGTGTTCATTTCGGGCATCAGACGAGAAGATGGAATCCCAAGATGGACCGTTACATTTATATGGAGAGAAACGGAATTTATATCATTGATCTCCAGCAAACGGTCAAAAAATTTGATGAGGCATATGCCTTTATCAAGGAAGTAGTGGCAGACGGCAAGGGAATACTATTTGTCGGAACCAAAAAACAGGCCCAAGAGACTATTAAAGATGAAGCAAGACGATGCGAGATGTTCTTTGTCAATCAGCGCTGGCTGGGCGGTATGTTAACCAACTACAAGACCATCCGCAAACGTGTATTCAGACTAAAAGAATTGGAAAGAATGGAAGCAGAAGGAGCTTTTGAGGTCCTCACCAAGAAGGAAGTTGCCAAACTCAAGAATGAAAGAGAGAGATTGGAAAGGTTCCTGGGTGGTATCAAGGATATGGAGAAACTGCCGGGAGCAGTATTTGTGGTCGATCCCCGCAAGGAGAAGATCGCCGTTGCGGAAGCCCGCAAGTTGAATATTCCGGTGGTAGCTATAGTAGATACCAACTGCGACCCCGATGAAATAGACTATGTAATACCGGGAAATGATGATGCTATCCGAGCGGTAAGATTAATTTCTTCCAAAATAGCGGATGCGGTGCTGGAAAGCAAGCAGGGAGAACAAGTAGCCGGATAAAGTAGATTAAAGGGTGAACTGGTTTTCCGGTACACCCTTTTTTTATGAGATAACGAATGCATTGAAGGAGGATATCAAGTGGAAATTACAGCGGTAATGGTTAAAGAACTACGCGAGAGAACTGGCGCGGGGATGATGGATTGCAAGAAGGTGCTGGTAGAGACCAGTGGTGATATAGACAAAGCGATTGACGAACTGAGGGCAAAAGGATTGGCCAAAGCAGCCAAAAAGGCTGGCCGGGTAGCCAGCGAAGGAGTAGTGGTATCCTACATTCATGGCAAGGGCCGCATCGGGGTACTGGTAGAGGTTAACTGTGAAACTGATTTTGTCGGCAATACTGACGAATTTAGACAGCTGGCATATGATATAGCGATGCAGGTGGCAGCCACCAATCCGGCCTATTTGTCGCGTGAACAGGTGCCCGCTGCTGATTTGGATCATGAGCGTGAAGTACTTAGAGCCCAAGCATTGGAAGAAGGCAAGCCTGAGAAAATTATTGATAAGATGGTAGAAGGCCGCATTGATAAGTTTTATAAAGAAAACTGCCTGCTGGAACAGCAGTTCATAAAGGACCCAGATAAGACCGTCCAGCAGTTAATCCACGAACATGTGGCTAAAATAGGGGAAAATATAAATGTACGCCGGTTTACCCGTTATGAAGTGGGCGAAGGTATCGAAAAACAGCAAACCGATTTTGCGGCCGAAGTAATGTCCCAGATTAAAGGATAGATTAAAGCTGGGGAACTGGATTAGCTGCTAAAATGGTTTTGGGGAGGGATTCAGGTGCAGAGTCCGAAATACAAAAGGATAGTGCTTAAACTGAGCGGAGAGGCTCTAGCCGGGGATAAAGGTTATGGGATTGAACATTCCGTGATTTCGTCTATTGCCCGGCAAGTTGTGGAGGTAACTCAGACCGGTGTAGAAGTGGCTATTGTTGTTGGCGGAGGGAACATCTGGCGCGGAGTTTCAGGCAGTGCCAAGGGAATGGAACGGGCAACTGCTGATTATATGGGGATGTTGGCTACCGTTATCAACTCACTGGCTCTGCAGGATGCCCTGGAGAACGAAGGTATGGTAACCAGGACCATGTCAGCTATTGAAATGAAAGAGGTGGCTGAACCCTATATAAGAAGGAGGGCAATTCGCCACCTGGAAAAAGGCCGGGTAGTGATCTGTGCGGCCGGTACAGGAAATCCCTATTTTTCTACCGACACTACTGCCGCGCTGAGGTCGGCCGAAATTGAGGCCGAGGTAATTCTCATGGCAAAAAAGGTCGATGGAGTCTACGACTCCGATCCAGTCCATAACCCTAATGCAATTAAATATGATGCCCTTGATTATATAGATGTTATAAACATGGGCTTAAGGGTCATGGATTCAACCGCTGCTTCTTTATGTATGGATAACAATATACCGATAATTGTCTTCGATCTAACCAAAGATGGTAATATATTGAAAGCAGTAATGGGTGAAAATATTGGCACCTATGTGGGGAGGTAAAGATTGTGGTAGATGAGATTCTAGAGGATGCCGAAGCCAGAATGGATAAGGCCATTGATCACTTAATTGGGGACTTTGCGGGAATGAGGGCAGGCCGTGCCAATCCCGCCATGGTTGACAAGATCATGGTGAACTATTATGGTGCTCCTACCCCTATTAACCAGCTGGCCAATATTAATGTGCCGGAAGCGCGCCTGCTCATCATCAATCCCTGGGATAAAAGCAGTATTGCTGATATTGAGAAGGCTATAATGAAATCAGACCTTGGTATCAATCCCAACAATGACGGCAATGTTATCAGGCTTAACATTCCTCAGTTAACCGAAGAGCGCAGAAAAGACCTGGTTAAAGTAGTCAAGAAGAGAGCTGAGGATGGCAAAGTAGCAATCCGCAATATCAGAAGAGAAGCCAATGATATGATTAAAGCCAGTGAAAAGGATAAACTAATATCGGAAGATGCCAGTAAAAAGGGACTGGATGATATCCAGAAGGTCACCGATAGATTTATCAAGGACATAGACCAGATTCTACTGCAAAAAGAAAAAGAGATCATGGAAGTTTAACGATGATTGGCCACGCTAATCAGGCTATGGTAATATTTACACATACCCCCTTATGGGGGTTTTATTAATTTTGGAGAGAAGGGAAACAGTGGCCAGGAAGGGTAAACAAAAAGGCGACATAGTGGTTCAGGGCCACATGCCTCGTCACATTGCTATCATCATGGATGGCAACGGGAGATGGGCGCAGCGAAGATTGCTGCCCCGCACCTTAGGGCACCGGGCAGGTATGAGCGCTCTAAAAAAGGCGGTACAAACTTGCGACGAGCTCCAAATCTCTTACCTCACCGTCTTTGCCTTTTCTACTGAGAACTGGAAAAGGCCTGAGCCAGAAGTAGACTATCTTATGAACTTGTTAGTTGAGTTTTTGCATCGCGAGTTGGAAGAATTACATAAAAATAACGTACAACTAAACATATTAGGCAACTATCAGGTGATTCCGCAACGCTGCCAAACGGAAATCAGCCGGGCTCTTGAGATGACCAAAAATAATACTGGGCTTCGGTTCAATATTGCCTTGAATTATGGATCGAGAAGAGAAATAGTTGATGCCGTCAAGATGTTGTCAATCAAAGTAAAGCAGGAGCAAATACTCCCAGAGGATATTAATGAACAGTTGTTCTCGCAGTTTCTGTACACAGCTGGTATGCCTGATCCCGACCTGCTGATCCGCACCGCTGGAGAGAAGCGAATCAGCAATTTCATGCTTTGGCAAATCGCCTATGCGGAAATCGTAGTAAGCGACGTACTATGGCCGGATTTCACACCCGACGATCTCCGACTGGCCATACAAGAGTACCAAAGTAGGGACAGAAGGTTCGGAGGATTAAGTTAGTGATGATTGGGGTTGCTTATGCTTAAGACGCGTATACTCACGGCAGTGCTTGGGGTGCCTTTTTTATTGGCTATTATGTATGCAGGCGGTTGGTACTGGCAAGGATTCATAATGCTGCTGACCGCGGTGGCCTTAGCGGAGTTCTTGTTGATGATGCACCACAAAGGATTTCATCCGATGTGGCTGTCAGCTTATAGCCTTGCTTTCATTTTATTACTGCGAGGGCTTTGGGGTCAGTATGTGTGGGGCTTGTTTTCGGTCGGTTTGTTATTAATGGCGGTTACGATGATATTAGGTTACCCGCGGATCAATCTGGCCGATCTGACTATGAATTTATTTGCAGCGATATACACAGGTTTTCTATTTAGCTTTGCGTTGGCCTTAGGTGCAGGCAAGCAGTCTTTTTTTATCGTGTTGATGGTATTTGTTTTAACATGGGCCAGTGATGTGGGAGGATATACTTTTGGGCACATTTGGGGCAAACATAAATTAGCTCCTCAACTAAGTCCTGCCAAGACTTGGGAGGGGGCGGCCGGTGCATTCTTAATGGCTGTAATGGCGGCGTTGTTTTTTGGGTATCTAACCAAAATCGAATATTCATATATTTATTTGGCGTTGATAGCCATTACTGCCAGTGCCGCGGCTCAGCTCGGTGACTTGCTGGAATCGGCTATAAAAAGGTATTTTGAAGTTAAAGACTCCGGTCGAATATTACCAGGTCATGGTGGAGTATTAGACCGCTTCGACAGCTTAATGCTGGTTATGCCTGTGATATACTATTTTTTGGTGGTATTCAGATAGATTAGCCAATAAACATAATAATAGGGCATAGTGTGCAACTGCCAGTCATATTAAAAGATCTCATAGTCATGCAGGAGGTGATGGAATGGATCCTGAGTTAAGACGTAGTCTGAAGAGACTGCTGGCTTTAAGCAGTCTTGTGCTTGTTCTGCTCGCCATACATCTATTAGCCGCTTATGTCCTGCCGATAATAGGTAAGGCAGCCTCTTATTTACCAGTGGTGCTGATGCCTTTCATTCTAGCTATAGTTTTTGCGGTAGTGACTGAACCTGTAGTCAACTTTTTTGAAATCAGGACTAGACTAAAACGTGATATTGCGGTAGTCCTGAGCCTGGTGTTGGTGGTCGGGGGACTTCTAACCTTTCTGGTGCTGGTCTCCGCGGTTATTATCAAGGAATTATCGGATTTGTACAGATTAGCGTTGTCGCGATCGGATGATATAATCAACCAGGTCACTTTGGCTGTAAATCAATACAAAGTATCCTTTTTGGAGCTCAATTTATCTCCCCAGGTAGATGCTGCTTTGCAAGGTTACCTGCAGAGGGGATTGGAATTTAGTCAACAATTGATGAATGATACCATTACGGCACTGGTGCAGGGATTCATAAAACTGCCGAGCATACTCGTTTTTGTAGGTATTGCTATGGTGGCTACTTATCTTGTGACTAAGGACCGGGCCCTCATTCGCACCTTTATAATTAGGATTATGCCGTCATCGATACGGGCGGATGGAACCAATATATTCCATGAGCTGATTAAAGCATTGGGTGGTTTTGTCAAAGCCTACAGTATATTAATAACTATTACAGCCATCATAACTTTGGTTTCGCTCAAAATCCTGGGAGTCAAATACGCCTTCCTGATGGGCGTATTGGTAGGATTAATGGACATATTGCCGATCCTGGGGCCAGGCTTGGTTTTCATACCTTGGTTAACCTGGGAGTTCATCCAAGGTAACACGGGAATGGGGATCAGCCTTGCCGTAGTGTATATAATAATAACGGTAGTGAGGCAATTCCTGGAACCTCAAGTGGTGGGCGACAGTATCGGATTACACCCCTTGGTGACCTTAATAGCATTATATGTGGGTCTGCAATTGGGCGGAATAGCCGGAATGATTATGGGGCCTATCCTGGTCGTAATATTCCTGGCCTGCTACCGAGCGGGTATATTCGATCGTTTTGACTGGAGTGAAAAAAGTTGAATAAAGATACCAAGAACGTTGTAATACTCGGATCAACCGGATCAATTGGCAGGCAGGCACTGGATGTAATCGACCTCCATCCCGATAAGTTCCAGGTGGTAGGTTTAGCTGCCCGAGATGAGGTTGACGAGATTGCCGAACAGTTGGAGAGATACCGTCCTGTTGCGGTGGCTCTCGGAGAGGATGCCTGTTATGGGGCTTTGAAGAGCAAGCTTAACCGGGAATGCCATGTTTTAATGGGTTTGGACGGTATGTGCGAACTGGCCGAGCAGGACAATGTTGATATTGTTCTGGTTGCTGTGAGTGGTGCTATTGGAATCAAGCCTACCCTGGCAGCCATCAATAAATCCCGACGCATAGCTCTGGCTAATAAAGAGACGCTGGTGGCTGCCGGAGATATTGTAATGAACCTAGCGCGGGATAAACAAGCCGAAATTATTCCCGTAGACAGTGAACATTCAGCTATTTTCCAATGCCTGGTTGGAGAAAACGGTAGTTTGCGCAACCTATGGCTGACTGCTTCGGGGGGGCCTTTTCGCGAGTTCAGCCTGGAGGATTTGAACCTGGTTACAGCTGCGATGGCCTTAACACATCCTAATTGGAAGATGGGACCTAAAATAACGGTTGATTCTGCCACTTTGATGAACAAAGGCTTGGAGGTTATAGAAGCCCACCATTTATTTGACGTTGACTATGATCATATAAAGGTATTGGTCCAGAGGGAAAGCGTGATTCATTCCATGATAGAAATGGTCGACGGTTCTTTTTTAGGGCATTTGGGGGTGGCGGATATGAGGATACCAATTCAGTATGCGCTATCTTATCCTGAGAGGATGCCTTCCCCGGCCAAAGCACTTGATTTTGCTGAAGTTGGATGCATCCATTTTGAACGACCCGACATGGTTAAATTTCCTCTGTTGGGCAAAGCTTATGAGGCCGGCCGTTCCGGTGGATCCATGCCGGTGGTTATGAATGCCGCCAATGAAATTGCGGTTCATCTCTTCCTGGATGATAAGATAGGTTTTTTGGATATTGCTGAAATGGTTCAAAGAGTGATGGATAAACACGAAAGAATATCGGATCCTTCATTGGAAGAGATTTTTGCAATAGATCACTGGGCCCGTGTGTATTGCCTGGAACAGGCAAAGAAAGGAAAAAGATAATGACAACAGTAGTAACAGCGATTATAGTATTGGCTATTTTGATTCTGGTTCACGAGATCGGACACTTCTGGGCTGCTCGTAAAATCGGGATACCTGTTTATGAGTTTAGCCTCGGATTTGGAAAGAAATTATACTCCACCCGTAAAGATGGGATTCAATACTCAATCAGGCTGATTCCTTTAGGCGGTTATGTTCGTATGGCAGGTGAGGAACAGGGGGATATGAACAATCCGGAGGGATATAACAACCGCAAACCGTGGGAGAAGATGGCAGTCGCTTTTTCCGGGCCCTTTATGAACTTTGTTCTGGCAATAATTATTTTCATATTTACCTTTTCAGTCTTGGGATTAGGTTATCCCAGTGATCAGCCTGTGGTCGGAGAAGTAATTAAGGACAAACCTGCTTACGTAGCTGGATTACAGAAAAACGACCGTATCCTGACCATGAATGGCGAGGGAATCAGTAGCTGGGATGAGTTTGTGCAGTCTATTCAGGAGAATGAGGTTGGCACCAGCATGGTAGCGGAAATCGATCGCAATGGTTTGCCAATGACTATTACCATGATATCGGTTAAGGATGAAACTACAGGTAACCCGATTGTGGGCGTTTATCCCCAGATAGATTTTGTCCGGCAGGGGATAATTGAGTCAGTAAAATTGGGATTTGTGCAGACCTTTCAAATGACCATTATACTATTGAAGGGACTTGGAATACTGTTGTCGGGCGGTGCTTCCTCGTCAGACCTGGCCGGTCCTGTAGGTATCACCAGTATGGTTGGTCAAGCCGCCCGCGGAGGCATGGTGTATTTATTGAGTTTTACTGCTTTTCTTAGTATTAATCTGGGGGTTATCAATCTATTGCCCATTCCGGCACTGGATGGAAGCCGCATTGTTTTTGCCGTGGTCGAAAAAATAAGGCGCAAACCGCTGGATCCGGAGAAAGAGGGTTTTATCCATTGGTTAGGGTTCATGTTCCTGGTGATGATTATCATTTTTGCTACCTATAATGACATAGTCAGATTGATCAAGGGATGATTAAATGCGCAGAAGATCTAGAGTAGTACAAATTGGGACTGTTGCAGTTGGCGGAGATAACCCAGTTGTGGTCCAATCGATGTCTAATACCGATACTCGCGATGTCAGGGCTACCGTAGCTCAAATTAAAAGATTGGAGCAGGCTGGCTGCGAAATCGTCAGGGTAGCGGTCCTTGACGAGGAAGCCGCTGAAGCCATTGCTAAGATCAAGAAGTCCATATCCATTCCTTTGATAGCTGATATTCATTTTGACCATAAACTAGCCTTGAAAAGTATAGCTGCGGGGGCGGATGGACTGCGCATAAATCCCGGCAATATAGGGGACAAGCATAAAATAGCAGCCGTGGTAACTGCCTGTCGGGACCGGCAGGTTCCTATCCGTATCGGCGTTAATTCCGGTTCACTGGATAAAAAAATGCTGGAAAAATACAAAACTATCTGCAAAGAGGCCATGGTGGAAAGTGCCATGGAGAATATAAAGGTTTTGGAGGATATGAATTTTAGGGATATTAAAATATCCTTAAAGTCCTCCTCGGTACTGCTTAGTTTGGATGCTTATCGATTGATGGCTGAAACCGTGGACTATCCACTGCATATCGGCATAACCGAGGCAGGAACCAAGGATCGAGCCTTGATTAAATCATCGCTGGGTATAGGGATGCTGCTATACGAGGGAATTGGTGACACAATACGATTTTCCTTGACTGCCGATCCAGTTGAGGAGGTATGGGCAGCCTATGAGTTACTGCGCGTCTTGAATTTAAGGCATAGAGGCATGGAACTGATATCGTGCCCCACTTGCGGCCGCTGTGAAGTGGATCTAATTAGGCTGGCTGAAGAGGTTGACCAGCAGATAAGATCCTGGCCGGATTCTCTTAAGGTGGCCGTAATGGGTTGCGTAGTCAATGGCCCGGGTGAAGCAAGAGAAGCAGATGTAGGTATTGCCGGGGGCAGAGGATTTGGCCTGCTGTTTCGCAAAGGTGAAATAGTAAAAAAGGTGCCGGAACAAGATATGCTGGAAGAACTTCTGTCTGAGATAAAAGCGATAAAACAAGAATTAAAATAGATCCGAAAAACTTTGCTAAATTAGTGGGCCTCGAGTAATCTATTGCTAGGTATTAGTTAAACAAAAGGACCAATATCAAGGAGGTTTAGAAGTGAAGGCATCACAATTGTTCTATCCGACCCTGAGGGAAGTGCCCAGTGAAGCCGAGATAGTAAGCCATCAGCTTTTATTAAGGGCTGGCTTTATTAGGAAGGCCAGTGCTGGAATTTACAGCTATTTACCCCTTGGCCGCCGGGTCTTGAGGAAAATCGAAAATATAGTTCGGGAAGAAATGGATAAAGCTGGCGGACAAGAAGTGCTGATGCCTATCATTCAACCACGTGAACTATGGGAAAGGACCGGACGTTGGACAGTCTATGGCGATGAAATGTTTCGCCTTACCGACCGCCATAACCGAGGTTTTGCCCTGGGGCCAACTCATGAAGAATTGATAACCACACTGGTAGACGCGGAGGTCCATTCCTATCGGGATTTGCCTTTAATGTTGTACCAAATCCAAAACAAATATCGAGATGAGATTCGTCCTCGTTTTGGGCTAATGAGGGGACGGGAGTTCATCATGAAGGATCTTTACTCGTTCGATGAAGACTATGAGGGATTGGATATTTCCTATCGTAAAATGTACGCGGCCTACCAGGCAATTCTTGAAAGGATGAGGCTTAGCTATCGGGTGGTTGAAGCCGACAGCGGAGCTATCGGCGGTAATGAAAGCCATGAGTTCATGGTTTTGGCTGATAGTGGAGAATGTACGGTTATATACTGCGAAGCTTGTGATTATGCTGCCAACGTTGAAAAGGCGGCTTGCACTGGACCAAACGCGGAAACTGTATTGGATGAATATAAACCGCTGGAAAAAGTTGCTACGCCAGGTCTTAAAACTATTCAGGACCTGGTCAATACACTTAATATCCCGGAAGATAAACAGGTCAAAACGCTGATGTATAATGCGGATGGAGAAGTAATTGCCGTGATTTTGCGCGGGGATCGCGATCTCAATGAAATCAAACTAAAAAATTATTTGGGCTGTAATCAGTTATTTATGGCTGATGAAGAATCAGTTCGAGGCATATGTGCGGCTGGATTCGGATCACTTGGTCCGCTTGGACTCAATGTTAAAATATATATGGATCAGGAAGTCTCTTTCTTAAGGAATTTTAGCTGCGGCGCTAATGAAGATGGTTTCCATTTTCTCAATGTAAATGTAGGCCGGGACTTTGTTCCCACTGCCGTGGGTGATTTTAGAAATGCCGTAGAGGGAGATCCATGCCCGGCTTGCAGCGGTGCTATGCGGGCTGTTCGAGGAATTGAAACCGGACATATTTTTAAACTGGGCACTAAATATTCTGATGCCTTACAGGCTTTTTACCGTAATGCTGATGGGGAAGAGAAGGCCATGGTTATGGGATGCTATGGTATAGGTGTTTCACGCACTATGGCTGCCGCGGTTGAACAAAACTATGACGCTGATGGGATTATCTGGCCCATGCCCATTGCTCCTTATCATGTTATTATCATCCCGGTTAACAATCAAAAGGAAGACCAGATGAAGGCGGCAACCGATATTTATCGTGAATTGACGGGCATAGGTCTTGAGGTTATATTGGACGATCGCGACGAAAGAGCCGGAGTAAAATTCAAGGATGCCGATTTAATAGGCATTCCCGTAAAGATAATTATTGGGAAAAAATATACCGAAACAAAAGAACTTGAGATAAAATTAAGAAAAAGTGGTGAAGTTTTTTTAACACACATCGAAAATACCAAACAAGAGCTTGAACGTATACTGCAGCATCTGATAAAGACAGAGAGGAGTGCG
>CAZOZX010000002.1:22856-64566 GCA_964584415.1 uncultured Syntrophomonas sp. | reverse complement strand
CCACCACAATCGATACCAATAACAATGCGGTTAAAAGGATAAAAATCAGAGATCGTTTAAACATCCGTTCCGGCATCATGCGATCAACTTCCTATATTAGACTATTTAAAGAGTTCCGGATATAAACACTGTGCCATTTTTTCAATACCATCTACTATTCTCGGTGCTGACCTATTAAGTAAATCGGAGTGTATGGAATAGATGCGGTCATTTTTGATAAAGGCTAACTGTGACCAGCCTTTTCGGCCAGCTATTTCGGCAGGGGTTACCACCTTGGCGCTGCCCATACCGTAGGAATTGATCATAACCGCCGGATTCCGGGCAATAACTATCTCGGCACTTATCTGCGGATACTCTTCGCCACTGTCGTCAGTCATATTTATCCCGCCGGCCATGCGTATAACCTGTCCGATCAGGCTATCCTTGCCGACCGACATAAGTGGCTGGTCCCATATTTCGCAGTATACAGTTGGCCTCTGATTATCCGGGATATTGGCTATCTTCTCGTTTACGGCATTAATCCTATTAGTCAAAACCTGGTTGAGTTCGATAGCCTTATTCTCCACACCGCAAGCCTTACCCACCAATTGGATATTACTTATTATTCCTTCGATAGTCTTGGGATCTAATACTAAAACCTTCATACCTGCATCTTCCAAGCTTTCTAATAGCGGCTTATGTATGTCGGTAGCCAAAACCAGGTCGGGTTTTAAGGCCACTACTTTCTCCAGACTGGGGTCGGCAAAACCTCCTACCTTAGTGCAGTTCTTGGCTGCTTCGGGATAATTACAATAAGTAGTGTTACCGACCACCTTGTCACCCAGCCCCAAATAAAACAATATTTCAGTATTACTCGGAGCCAGCGAGACAATCCGGCTGGGAGCCTTATCCAATGTTAGATTTCTCCCTAAATCGTCGGTAAGAACCATAGGAAAAGAGTTTGCTGTATTCTTTGATTGATTGTCAGTCACTTGGTTTTTGGCGCTGCTTTTGCAACCCGCTAAGGAAAAAACCAGGATAACGACTATCAAATAAGCCCAGACTTTACGTTTGCTGCCGTACAACTTCATTTCTCCTGCCTCCCTAATTTGCCTTGATCTGTTCAGCTAGTCCATTACTACTCCTGCTTCTGCAAACGTTGCCATCTCCCTCACTATTCTGGTAGCCGCTTCAACCAGGTTGAAGGCCAGCGCCGCACCCGTACCTTCGCCTAATCGCAATCGCATGCGGAGCATGGGTTCCAATCCTATAACCTCCAACAATATCTTATGCCCCGGTTCCTCAGATAGATGAGATGCTATAATATAGTCTTTTACTTGCGGGGCAATTTTGGTGGCTATCAAGGCTGAAGCCCCGGAAATAAATCCGTCCAAAACAATCGGTATCCTTCGTGCGGCTGAACCCAGAATCAATCCGGCCATAGCAGCGATTTCCAGGCCTCCCACTTTGGCTAATACATCCAGCGGGTCGCTTGGGTCAGGTTTATTTACACGCAAGGCAGTCTCAATAGCTTTGATTTTCCTTTGGATTCCTTCACTGTTTAGTCCTACCCCCGGCCCAACGATTGTTGCCAGGCTGGCGTTAGCATAAACAGATAAAATGGCACTGCTGGGTGTGGTATTTCCTATCCCCATTTCCCCGGTAGCCAATAGGTTGACTCCCTGGTCAATCGCGGTCTGGGCTACCTCTATCCCCACCTTAATGGCCTGGGTTGCTTCGTTTCTGGACATAGCCGGTCCTTTGGCCATATTAGCTGTACCTAACCTGATCTTTCGGGAGATCAAGTCAACGCTGTGCAAATCCGGATCGGCTACACCGACATCGACAACCCGTACAGCTGCCCCGGCTAATCGAGCCAAAACATTGATTCCCGCCCCCCCATTTAAAAAGTTATATACCATCTGCGGGGTTACCGATTGGGGGGCAGCACTGACTCCTTCTTCAACAACGCCATGATCACCAGCCATCACAATGATCATCTTGTTCTGTACACTGGGCAATGCTTCACCGGTAATACCGGCTAATTGAATAACCAGATCCTCAAGTACCCCCAGGCTGCCCATTGGTTTGGTTAAGTTATTTAATCTTACTGAGGCCCTTTGGATAGCATTTTGATCTAATGGGGATATTGATTTTGCTAGCTGGTCAATTTCCATATATCTACCTCCTGAAGTTATAACTAAAAAGCTTCCATCTCGTTGAAATGGAAGCCTATAACGGACACTCAGGCACTCCCCCTTTCTGCGAAGGCAACGTGCAATACAACAGTTAGGTTTCCTGACTCACGGATCTTAACCTATTTCCGCCTTCCCAGGCCTTTTGCCCAGTGGCATTTGGAAACATGCTCCCCGTTTACAGTGGCGCGACCGTCCAGGATTTTCACCTGGTTCCCTGGCCTCAACGGTCAAGTTGAGGTCCTGCTGCACATAGGATATTTAATTTTTCCCCCATATTAATCCAATTATATCTGTTTTCTTAACATTCTTATATAATTGATTAAAACCGCAACCATGTTTCATTAGGCAGTCTGGAGGTATCAAAAATGGGTTCCAATCTCAAGCAAAAGCTTCACGACATTATGGAACTGGAAGATCATGCTCAGAGTATCGGTTTTTCCAAGACTCGCTTACTTCTTGCCAGTGAAATTGTTGTTGATGAACGGGTCAGAATGCACTGTCAGGTAAACCTTTGCGGCAACTATCGCAATAATCTTATGTGTCCGCCATTTCTCCCGCCAGTGTCCGAGGTCCGCACTCTTATTGACAAGTACACTTTTGCTCTGCTGGTGCAGCTTCATCAACCGGTTCCTTCCAAAAGTGATCCGCTTACTCAACAAATTTATACCGATACGGTGTTAAAACTTTCTGATATGCTGATTAAACTAGAAAGAAAAGCCTTTACTTTAGGATTTCGATTGGTACTGGCTTTTGGGGCCGGCGAGTGCAAATTATGTGCAACCTGTGTGGCTCGAGACGGTCATAATCAGTGCCCCAAACCTGGATTATCCCGGCCTTCTATGGAAGGTATGGGGATTAATGTTCTCAAGACCTGTCAATCCGCCGGCCTGCCCCTGGACTTTATCGAAAGTGAACTGACTGTTGCTGGTCTATTATTAATCGATTAGTGATAATCCCACGTTGTCCTGGTATGACTCTTGGTTACCGTCACCATTGACTGAGGAATAAGGAAACTACGTTTGCGGGCATCAACTAAAATTAACAACCAGAGATCCCCGGGGGATTTTTGCCCGCGAAAACCTACAATTGAACCGGTAAGATTATAAAGCGGATGCCGAGGTTCACTTATTATCACTTTATCACCAATCTCCATAATTATCTCCCTTGCAGTTGGGTTCCAATATTTCAGTTATTTGATGATTTACCCTTGGATTCCTCCATTCCCTTAGTGTCTTTTTGAACATAAAGTCCCTGCTCAGAGTATATATCGTTCAGGATTTGGGCTATTTGGCACTCTTCGAACTCTGGAAGCCCTAGTCTTTTGAATGCGTTTAATAGAAAGTTGGACCCTATCTGGATGTCTTCCTCGGACAGCAATCTTAATGATTCTGCATCTTTGGGTTTGAAGTGCCCGAGGATTGATATACTAAGTTGATAATCGTCCTCATCAGCCAGACTATAGAAGCCTTTTTCCCCGCTTATAAGCAATAGCCCATAACTTAGGTGTCCTGACTTTACTGGTAAAGCCACCTCTTCTATTTGGATCTGAATCCCATGATGGTTCCATAAATAGGTCCTTAGCTCCACAACTTCTTCCATGGTCAGCAATTCATCTACGAACATTTTGTCATACCAGGATTCATCGTCGCTCTCATCAAAATCCTGTATTAATCGATCGTACGGCAAAATCGGCGCCGGTCTGCCCACTGCAAACCAATTAAATGTCATCCGATCCTGTCCTAAAAACTCTTCCACTATAGAATGGGCTTTAAATAAACGCACCATGGCCCTTACCTCCACCCAGCTTCTATTCTTTGGTTTTGATTGTCACCTTTATGCTCTTACAGCAATCGTCATTTTTGACGATAATGCGATCATCTTTTTCGAATAATCTATAAGGCCCTTCAGTCTCAATGATTAAATCTTCTATCTTTAAATTACCTTCTTTGGGTATAAACAGCATACGATTGAGCGGTATAATAACTCCATCCTTTAATATGGCCATTAGAATGCCCCCTATTCCTACTTCTTATCAGCCTGTTCATCTGGTTTGATAACCGGCAGTGACCAATAATTTGCAACTTCGCCCGGCGCAATTATCCCTCGGTCTGTGACTATTCCAGATAATAGGCCCGGTGGGGTCAAGTCAAAGGCCGGATAATAGCCTTTGACTTTGTCACTGCTGATATTTACGCCATTAAACATGAGAATTTCCTTGGGATCTCTTTCCTCGATCAGAATATCTTCTCCTTTAAAACAGTTCCTGTCCGGACCGCCATAACCTAATATATAGAATGGCAGCTCATGATATTGGGCAACTATAGCTAACTGAAAGGTTCCTATTTTGTTGGCTACAGTTCCATCTAAAGCTATTCGGTCTGCTGCCGCGAACACTTTTGATATCATCCCCCGGCTCATACAATAGGCTGCCATACTGTCCGTAATCAGGGTTACCGGTATCTCTAGCTCAGCAACCGACCAGGCCGTCAGTCGCGCCCCCTGTAAATAGGGACGGGTCTCCGAGCAGACCACGTTGACATTTTTGTTTTGCTCCTGAGCCGTGATGAGCATATACAGCAAAGCTGCTCCGGGGAAGCAATGGGTTAGGATTTGGTCTCCATCGTCCAGCAATTCAGCTGCCCATCTGCCGGTCAACCTGGCTATATTTTGCTGTCGGTCAATAATCGTTTCAATGGTCTGCAGTAATTGGTCAGACCACCTATTTCTTGTCCAGTCCATTAAATTTGTTAATTTGTTTAATAGAGCAGCCAGGTGGAAGCCAGTAGGTCTAGTGTTAATTAACCTCTGCTGGGCGGCTAACACCGACTTTTTAGCCAGTTCAGGGTTTGAATCAACAACCTGTTCCGCCTCACGGGCTGCTAAATAGAGGCCATAGCCGGCCGTTATAGCAATATCGCCTGCCCCCTGCACAACCATTTGCTCAATAGCCTGGGCGACCTCTTCGAAATTGGAGGCAATCACCTTGGCTTCCTTCCAGGGCAGATAGCGACGGTCGACCATAACCAGGGTATGGTCCTGCAAAAATACCGAGTTATTGATATGCATCAACAATGGTTGTTTCATCCAATTCTCCTGCTGAATTCGCCCTATTATACTTTGTTGGCCATATTCTTGCCGAACGGCTGGGTATAGCCTTCTCTCTTGCCCTGGTAGATAAATTCTACAGCCATGGCCGAAGACTCAACCACAATGTTCATACATTTGCGCATACGATCTTTGTCGTGCCAATCTGGGCAGAACTTGTTAAGTTCGCTGCACTCAGTTGAACCAAACTTCTCAACAAATTTATATGGCACTTGGTTGAAAAATCTGTACAAACCGGGATTGCCATAAAGTTGATCGATCACCTCTTGGAGGGCTCCCTCGCTGGGATTTTTGCGGCCGTGCACTGCACTGATGGCCATGGTCGCCCCAACCAATGCCCCACATACGCCGCCGGAAAGTCCAATTCCTCCTCCAAAACCAGTGGCTAGTGCAACGGTCTCAGCGGGAAATTCAACTAAACCGGCATCATGTACAGCTAGGTAGACCGATTCCGCGCAGTTAAGTCCTTTACGGAAATTGTCTTTAGCTAACTTACTGACCTTTTCTTTCATTTCCACTTCCGATAAAGCCTTAGTGTCTTCCTCCATACATCCTTCCCCCTTCAGAAAGGTTATCTATCCGCGATAGCCTGCCTAATCCAACTAATTATGGTACTAATCGATGTGGATGGACCGAAGACTTCTCTTACCATACCGGAATCTTTGAGGGTTTTAATATCATCCGCGGGCATAATCCCTCCCCCGATAATGATAATATCTTTCAGTCCCTTATCATCGAGATTCTGTCGCAGCTGAGGATAAATGCTCATCTGCTGACCAGTATGGACACTGATACCGATTATATTAACGCTATTCTCTATGGCGTTTTCCTCAATCTCTTCAATTGTTCGATATAAGCCGGTATAGATGATTTCCATCCCGCCTTGATCCCTCAAGCCATGAGCTACTAGTTTAACTCCCTTGTCGTGAGGATCCAGGCCCACTTTTGCCAGAAGCACTTTGGTTTTTTCGGGCATAATTAGCCTGCCTTTCTTAACCCTTTGGATAGCCGTCCCTGATAACTCGGAACTGCATATCCATTCTCAAGCGGCAAAAGCGGACTGGATAATCGACTTGGAGGCTATTCTTTCATAAATCGCTTTGCTACATCTTGAGCCAAACTATAGGGATCGGTTTCCCGCTTAAGAAGTCTGTCCAGCATCTGTTCCATCTCGCCGCTGGAATCAAGCTCTTTTAAAATGGGCTGCAGGATAGTGGCCCACAAGGCTTCATTCATTTCAGCTTTGGTCTTGCGGCGCATTCTTTCCGTTAACAGATTGTTATCCACCAGATAATGATAATGTTCATCAATCTTGTCGCACAAAACATCAACACTCTCGGCAAATTTCTTTGGCTCCAGAACGCTCTCTATCATTAGAACTGGAATCTTCCAACCCCCAGAATCTTTGGACATGTTAACCATATTAAGAGTTTCTTTATATAGTTTACCCGCACCGTCACGATCCGCTTTATTAATGACAAATATATCCGCTATCTCCATCAGGCCAGCTTTAAGGGCTTGAATTTCATCCCCCATACCTGGCACTAATACTACTATTACCGTGTGAGCATGGTTAATAATTTCTACTTCTTGTTGGCCTACCCCGCAAGTCTCGACTATTATTTTGTCTTTGTCCAAGACATCCATTACGTGGATGGCCTCCCCAACCGCTTTGGATATACCCCCCATCGCGCCTCGGGTAGCCATGCTTCGAACAAACACGCCTTTATCTTCGGCGTGACGCAACATACGAATCCGGTCTCCTAAGAGCGCGCCCCCAGTAAACGGACTGGTGGGATCAACGGCCAGCACTCCAACGGTATTCCCCTTGGCACGATAAGCCCGGATGATCTCATCAGTAAGGGTGCTTTTACCTGCTCCCGGAGCTCCGGTAATGCCCACCACGTGGGCATTACCGGTCTGGCTGAAAATCTCTTGGATGGCAACATGAGTATTCGGTATCTGATCCTCTAGGTTTCTGATAACCCGGGAGGCTGCACGTATGTCTCCCTTTAGAACTCTTTGGCCTAAATCCTTCATAATAATCACTCCTTCGGAGTTACATTATTATTAATCCACTCCACTATGGATTCCAGAGTAGCACCTGGAGTAAATAATGCTTTGAGCCCCGCATCATAAAGACCTTGCATATCCTGCTCCGGGATAATGCCACCGCCAATTACCGTTACGTCGTCGGCACCCTGCTCTTTCATAAGACTGCAAACGGCCGGGAACAGATATTTATGAGCTCCAGACAGACAGCTCAGTCCGACTAAATCAACATCCTCTTGTATAGCAACCGCGGCTATTTGTTCAGGAGTCTGGTGGCAGCCGGTATAAATGACCTCAAAACCGGCATCCCTGAAACACCTGGCCAAAACTCTGGCCCCACGATCGTGTCCATCTAGTCCTGGCTTTGCCAGAAGTATCCGTATCTTTCTATCTGCCATTACTGCTTACCCCCTTCAAAAATCTAATTAGTATATGCCAGGATCACGGTATTCGCCGTAAACATCCCGATATACATCGCAAATTTCTTGAACAGTGGCATAATTTTTCACCGCTTCTATGCAATAAGGCATAACATTCTCGCCTTTATTACATGCGGCTGCGAGGTCATTGAGGCACTCTGCAACTTTGCGGCCGTCCCGTTTTCTCTTAGTAGCAGCCAGACGCTGCAGCTGTTCCTCTTCGACTGAATCGTCAATCTCTAAGAAGGGGATATCGATTTTCTCATCCTCGATTACATATTTGTTAACCCCGATCATGATCTTTTCGCTGGAATCGATCTGTTGCTGGAACTTATACGCAGCATCGGAAATCTCCATCTGCGGGAAACCTTTTTCGATGGCTGCAACCATTCCGCCCATATCGTCGATCTTGTGGATGTAATCCCAAGCTTTCTCTTCCATTTCATTGGTCAGGGCCTCAACGAAATAAGATCCAGCTAACGGGTCGATAGTATTGACTACTCCGGTTTCCTCTGCTATCAGTTGCTGGGTGCGGAGGGCGATTTGTACGGCATGATCTGAGGGCAGGCACAAAACCTCATCCAATGAGTTGGTATGCAGCGATTGGGTCCCTCCCAATACAGCTGCCAGTGCTTCAGTGGCAGTTCTTACTACGTTGTTATAGGGCTGTTGGGCCGTTAGTGAACATCCTGCAGTTTGGGTATGGAAGCGCATCCACCACGAACGCGGATCTTCTGATTGGTACCGTTCACGCATGGCTTTAGCCCAAATCCGGCGTGCTGCTCTTAATTTTGCTATCTCCTCGAAGAAATCAATATGAGAATTGAAGAAGAAGGATAAGCGGGGCGCGAACTGGTCTACGTGGAGCCCTTTACGGCGAATAACGTCTTCCACATACTCCATGCCATCTCTCAAAGTAAACGCTAATTCCTGAACAGCGGTAGCGCCTGCTTCCCTGATATGGTACCCACTGATACTCACCGTATTCCACTTAGGAACATGGTGGGTGCCGAATTCAATCGTGTCACTGATCAATTTTACTGAGGCTTCGGGTGGACACATAAGCGTCTTCTGGGCAATAAACTCTTTCAGCATATCATTCTGGATAGTCCCTGCTATCTTGGAAAGCGGGATTCCCTGCTGCTCAGCCGAAGCACAATACATAGCCCACAATGCGGTTGCCGGTGGGTTGATGGTCATAGAGGTGGAAATCTTGTCTAGCGGAATTCCTTTAATAAGATCTCTGAAATCATCAATCGTATCTATAGCTACTCCGCATTTGCCGCACTCACCTTTAGCCTTGGGCGAATCGGTATCGTAACCCATTAGGGTCGGGAAGTCAAAAGCTGTACTTAATCCCGTCTGTCCTGTTTGTAACAACAAATGCCAGCGTTTGTTGGTCTCCACCGCGGTACCCATGCCGGAGAACATTCTGAAAGTCCAATATTTACCGCGATACCCAGTGGCCTGATTGCCGCGCAGATAAGGAAATTGCCCGGGATAGGAAATATCCCTCTCAAAATCCATGTCTTTGATGTCTTCCGGACCATAGATTCTTTTAATTTCCAAGTCGGATACCGTGGTCCATTTCTCCTTTTGATCTGCGTTCTTGGCGATGATCTTTTTTACTTCGTCTTCCCATTTTTTTCTTAGCTGACTTGATTGATCCAATAATTCCTTAGTAAACAATACCCACGCCTCCTCACCTTTTTTATCGTAGTCGACACTTCTGCAGGGTTAATACTCGATACCTGCCCTATCTTTGATACCTGCCCTATAATGGTGTTTTACCTCGGTGACTTCACTAACCATATCAGCAATATCCTTTAATCTCTCCGGAGCGTACCGACCCGTTAAGACTAAATCCAAGTCAGCTGGTTTATTTTTAACCATTCTTAACACGTCTTCTTCAGAAATCAGCCCGAAATCAACAGCCACGTTAATCTCATCCAGAATAACCATGTCATACTTTCCGCTGGCTATGACCTCCTTGGCCTTTTCTAAGCCCTGCCGGGCCAGATCAATATCTATCTGGGCTGAATCATCCCGCATAACGAAGCTATCTAATCCAAACTGATAAACCGTGATCGGAAGGTATTTTTCGCAGGCAATGACTTCCCCGTATTTTCGTCCTTTCATGAATTGAATTAGGCATACCTGGTATCCCTGTCCAATAGCTCTCAAGGCCTGACCAAAAGCAGACGTTGTTTTTCCTTTGCCGTCACCTGTAATAACCATTACCAGGCCGCGTTTGGCTATAGTTGCAGTGGATTCCGTTACTCCCAAACTTTTCACCCCCTTTTGTCTCAGATATTTGATTTGGTTACCAATAAATATGCCAGGAAAAAACTATCTATTATTCTCTTTCGTAGCAAATTTTATGCCATCAACAAGCTATTTTTATCCTTGTGCCGATATATCGGTGCTATTAAACTTAGATTTGCTCCGCCATATATATCCTGCGAATATCTTCAACATAATTTTGTTGTAATAATGCAACGTAATTTATTTTATTTCCTATGCCAGGCATCCATTCGCGATTAAAGTCCCCTCTTATTTCCCGTTAATTTGGGTTCTTTTTTCATTATATTTATAGCAATATCAATTCTGTAACCCTTCAATTTACATAGGCGCTTCCACATTCACAGAAAAAAAGAAATGGTATCTTAGCCATTTCTTTATAGACATTAATTTAGTTTTTCCTATTAATTTTTTCTGCCGTTGCTAATTCGCTATTCCGTTGCAATATCACAACGCCGTCGGCTTAATGTGTGTTAATTACATACTTGCGGGTTATGTTATATTTAGCCGCTTTTCTTACCAACGTAGATGCATCTACATGTAACTCCTTGGCCATTTGTCTGGTCGTTTGATATTGCGAGTATACTCTTTCCAGCAGTTGCTTTTCCACACTTTCTACCGCGTCTTTTAAAGGAATGATCCCCGACACCACTACATATGAAGCAGATGGCATTCCTTTGTCCCACATGTGGGGAGGCAAATCTTCTTTGGTAATAACTTCTCTATTGGAGATAACCATCATTCTCTCTATGAGATGATTTAATTCCCTGACATTGCCGGGCCAGTCGTAATGCATAAAGATATCCACTACTTCCGGGGATATTCTTTTGTTCATTGTATATTTGCGGTTAAAAAACTGGGTAAAGTGTGCTACTAATGCAGGCATATCTTCAATTCTATCCCGCAGAGGCGGTATATGCACGGGAATAACATTAAGACGGTAATATAGGTCCCCTCTAAACTCCTTATTGTCCACCATTTCCAATAGATTTCTATTGGTTGCCGTAATTATGCGAACGTCAACCGTGATAGAGCTTTCAGACCCGATCCGGCTTATCTCTTTGCTCTGTAAGAATCTAAGCAATTTGGACTGCAGGTTAAAGGGTATTTCCCCGATCTCATCCAGGAATAATGTGCCTCCGGCAGCTAGTTCGATGTAGCCTGGTTTCCCCTCCTTTTTAGCCCCTGTAAACGCCCCCGACTCATATCCAAACAACTCCGATTCCAATAAGTTTTCCGGAATCGCCCCGCAATTTATTTTAATCAAGGGTTTGTTATTCTGGCGGCTGCTGGCATGTATCAATTCGGCCACCAATTCCTTACCTGTACCAGACTCCCCAGTTATCAATACAGTCGCATCAACCGTGGCTACCCGCATCGCCATTTCTACCAGATTGCTCATCTTGGCCGAAGTAAAAACCAATTTATCATCCCCGGTAAATTGCAGCTTTAAGGTGCGGAGCTGGTTTTCATAATGCTGGGTCAATCCCTGCACTTTCTCTAGTTCCTGTCTTAAAAGGGTGAGCTCAGTAATGTCTCTAACATTGCAAACCACCCTGATGATGTTGCCATCATCATCAAAGATTGGATTTCCCGTTGTAAGAACTAACTTGCCAATAGCGCTCTCCTGCATAAGGGTTATTGATTTCTTCTGTTCAAGTACGTGTAATGTTACCGGATCAGATATTATTCCGTCCTTTTTGATCTCGGTTACACTTTTGTCCAGGTATTCATGCGCATCTACCCCGGTCAACTGCTCAAAGGCTCTATTGTACCGCAGCGTAATTCCTTTGCCATCGGTTATAAATAATCCGTCAAAAGATGATTCTACGATAGCATCCAGTTCTTCATTTAACTCCTTAACATAGCTAAGTTCTCCTGACATTTTTTCAATATCAGAAATATCCTGAAGAATGGCTACCGCGCCAACAATCTTGCCCTCCTTTATAAGCGGTGATCGGTTTGACATATACCACCGATCGTTAAGTTTGACTTTTTTAAGTGGCTCAGGCTCACCGGTAGCAATGATATTCATTAGCCCGCTGCTGGGAAGCACGTCTATAATACTCCTGCCTACAGCCTCTTCGGCTCTAATTCCTAAATACTTTTCAGCGGAAGGATTCCATATCCGGATAATCCCCTTATCGTCAATCGATATAACCATGTTATAAGCCGAATTGATAACCGTGCCATATTCAAGCGACATCTCATTGTAAGAATTGAAAAAGGCTTTGGCAATATCCCCCCGGGTGACTATACCTACAACCTCTCTGTTCTCGTTAATAACCGGGAGTCGGGGGACTGTGGCATCGACTACCTCGCCAAACTCATCGTCAGGGTAACCAATGTAGATATCCCGAGTCATCATTTGCTCTACTTTGGTATGCATTATATTCATCCCATTGTCTATAGCCCGGTATATCTGACTCTTGGTAAAAAGCCCGATTAGTTTGCCGTCTGAATCTATTACTGGAGCGCCGTCTATCTGGTGGTCAATAAATATCTTCACAGCCTCACCTACTTTATGACCGGGCTTCAGTGTTATGGGATCAGAAGTCATTATGTCTCTAACTTTCAATTCCAATCACCTCTTATGATATTTAACCACAATTGATATTTGATATGGTTTGTCCTCAAAGTCTACAATCCGCGGGGCTATCAGAACAGACTAAAGAAAAAGATGCAAGAATAGGCTACAAAAGTTGGTGTGTCTTAAATTTTAACACGGAATCGCCGTTCATACACCGGTATAATATCCTATCCTGTTCCCGCCAAATATATCCTCTTTAATGCGGATTGATTTAGATGCCTCCAATAGCGAGCCATCTTCATTTGTATAGGTCAGAAATAAAAAATACCGGGGGCCAACCCCGGTACCAATTCTTCTCATGGTGGGCGCGGAGGGTTTCGAACCCACGACTTCTACCGTGTGAAGGTAGCACTCTCCCGCTGAGTTACGCGCCCAGTCTCTATAGATTATTCAAACTATATATCATATCTACCCCGGTTACAACTAGAAGAGCGAGCGGGAAACAATGGTTTGATTCCTTTTAGGCCCCACAGCAACCAGCGCTTGCTTAACCCCGCTAAGTTCCTCAATAGCGGTAATGTAATCCTTGGTAGCATTAGGCAAATCATTGTAGTCAGTTATATTGCTGATATCTTGTTGCCATCCCGGCATCTCAATATATTCCGGCGTACACTCTTGCAGGGTATGGATATTGTCTGGGAACTCGCTCAACAATTCTCCACGATAACGATATCCCACGCATATCTTAACCACCGGGAATGGATCCAGTACGTCCATCTTGGTAATTGCCATATCGGTTAATCCATTAATCCGGGCGGCATAACGCAAAATAACTGCATCCAACCAACCGCATCTCCGGGGGCGCCCAGTCGTCGTGCCAAATTCAGCCCCCCGCTGGCGCAAAAATTCGCCCGTATCATCCAGCAGCTCAGTAGGAAAAGGTCCTTCGCCAACCCGGGTAGTGTAAGCTTTAGCAATCCCTATAACCCGGCTTATCTCTGTCGGTCCTACCCCTGCGCCTACACAGGCTCCCCCAGCAGTAGGGTATGATGAGGTTACATAAGGATAGGTTCCATGATCTATATCCAATAAGGTCCCCTGAGCCCCTTCAAACAGAACTTTTTTACCTTCCCTAAGGCTACTATGAACCAGTAACGATGTATCCACCACATATGGTCTTAGAATCTCCATTTGGCCCATAAGTTCATTGATCATCTCATCGGTATTGAAGCCAGGTTCATCAAATAACTCCTGCAGGAGCCGGTTTTTTAAACTTACTTCGGTGCTAAACCTGTCCCGAAAATATTCTTCATGTAATAAGTCAGTAATCCGAAAGCCTACTCGGCTGATTTTATCTGCATAGGTTGGACCAATTCCACGTTTGGTCGTTCCTATGTTGTTGGTACGGTCCTCTATTTCGTCGAGTTTTTTGTGATAGGGCATAACAACTGACGCGCGGCTGCTTATCTTGAGGTTGGCAGTATTAATACCCCTTTTATGCAGATCATCAATTTCTTCTATCAGCTTGCCCAGATCTACAACCACACCGTTGCCAATAACGCATAGTTTTTCTGGATGCAATATTCCCGAGGGGATTAGATGCAGCATAAATTTATCATGGTCCAATTCGACCGTATGCCCAGCATTGCTGCCACCCTGGTACCTTACTATGCAATCGGCATCTTCCGCCAGATAGTCGGTTATTTTACCTTTTCCTTCGTCACCCCATTGCGCACCTACTAGAACTACGGCTGGCATTCGTCCATCCCCCGCTTTTATCTATAAAATCTTGGGGTTTATAATACCCCTGGTAATTTCGCTCTATTCCCAACCAATTAATAGTAGCAGATGCGGCATTTCGGTGTCAATGATCGGGAGGTGAGCCTGAATTTTCGGTATTCATTAAGCGTCTCAGATTTTGTTGTTATGTTCAAATATATGGGAATACGCATCCTGAATATACCTGATTGGGATGATTTCAATACCCTTTACCCCCACCGGTATATCAGCCTGATTATCCATTGGTAGTAGTACCTTTTTTATGCCCGCTTTTTTCGCACCGATTATCTTCTGATAAATTCCACCGACGGGCTTAACCCGACCTTGTATGGATATCTCTCCGGTAACAGCTATATCCTGCCGAAGGGGACGCTCGAAGACAGCGCTGTTGATTACCAGGTAAATAGCCGCCCCGGCCGATGGCCCGTCTACTTTTCCTCCCCCTACTATATTTATATGGATGTCATAATCGTAGAGATTTTGGCCGGATTCCCGGCGAAATACTGCAGCAGCGTTAGTTACAGAATCCTTGGTCATAGTCCCGGCAGTATCATTGAAGTGTATACTTCCAGCCCCGGCTTGAGCGGGAAATGCTACGGCTTCTAATTCTATAAGGGATCCTAGGTACCCCGACAGCCCTATGCCAAAAATACGGCCGACTTCCGCTCCGTCACCAGCCCGGTTGACGATGGACGGTGACAAACGGCTATTTTGAATAGCTTCATAGACGTGCTGCAACTCTATTCTGTGCTCTGAAGCAGTCGACATGTGAAATGTTAAACCATGGGCATCCAACAACAGCTTGTTAGCAGTACGCCCATCTTGGCAATACTGGCTAATAGTCTCACTGACTCCGTCTTCAATATTGATCCCTAATTTTCGGGCTGAATTAACCACAATTGTCTGAATTTGTGAAGGGGTAAGGGGCTCGAAATAAACCTCCATACACCGGGATCTAAAAGCAGGGCTGATATCTTCACGGTCTCTGGTGGTGGCGCCTATCAGCAGGAAGTCTGCTGGTACCCCTTCTGCAAAAATCTTTTTAATGTACTGAGGAATCCTATCATCAGCGGGATCAAAATAGGACGATTCGAAAAATACCCGCTTGTCCTCCATTACCTTAAGCAGCTTGTTTTGCAGGTAACTGTCCATTTCCCCAATTTCATCAATAAATAGTATTCCTCCATGGGCATTGGACACTAAGCCTAGTTTCGGTTCCGGAATTCCTTCTTCTGCCAATTCCCGTCTGGCTCCCTGATAAATAGGATCATGGACTGACCCCAGCAAGGGATTGGTTGATTCGCGCGGGTCCCATCGCAATGTGGTACCATCCACCTCAACAAACGGAGCCTCTTCACGGAAAACACTCCCACTGCTCGTCTTGGCTATATCCAGTGCCAAACGTGCACATGTGGTTTTTCCTACCCCAGGAGGACCGTAGAGCAATATATGTTGAGGAAAAGGGGTGCTCAATTTGGAGATTAAAGCGCGCAGGGCTTTTTCCTGCCCAATAACATCTTTTATACTTGACGGACGCAGCCTCTCAAAAGCTGACGATTGTAACCCACCCCGTTCCATTTTTTCAAGCTGTCCTAATTTTTTAAGGGTTTGAGCATTCTCATGATGCCCGCTCTGTTCCTTGACCACCTCCAGCTTTATGTCTTGAAGGTAGTCATTATACTTGGTATCCATTTTTTCCTGCACCCGCTGCTGTAGCTGTTCAGCAACGGCCTGGCGCGCATATTGTTCAGCCGCCAGATCCTCCAGATGATCCATAACTTCGGCTAAATCAGCTGTGCCATCAAGCTCGGTCAAGGTAGGATCTTGTTCAAGCAGCTTCTGCAAAGCCAACACTCGGAACCTTACGTTGTCAGCCTGTATCAAGTCAACGGCATCGAGTTTACTGGCCCTTAAGATAAATCCTCTGGTGCCATACAAGTTTTCCAGCTGTTTTAATAGAGCAGAAATTCTTTCTTCAATTGTAGGTTCTTTTCCGATCTGTATCTTTTTCGATTTCTTTGGCTTCAACAAATATAGCACCGAATATTTCCTCCCCTGATTACTCAGGTTCAACTACTATTTTGATTTCGGCCTGCACAGCAGGATATATCTTTATCTTGACGGTATAATTACCCAAATGTTTTATTGGTTCCCCGGTTTCTATTTTCTTTTTATCTATGTTAACACCATAATTTTGCTGTAAAGCATCCGCTATTTCCTTGGCCGTCACTGCGCCAAACAACCTATCACCGGAACCAGTCTTCACCCTAATCTTAATCTTTTGCCCATGAAGCTTATTTCGAAGAGCTTCCGCATTATCTTTTTCGGTATTCTTCTTTTTTTCGGCTTTAAGATTTTTCTCCTGAATTTCTTTTACCCGTGTCTTAGTAGCCTCCTCAGCCAAACCTTGTGGAATAAGATAATTTCGGCCATATCCGTCGGAAACCTCCAACACTTGTCCCTTGGTCCCTAGTTTTTTTACGTCCTGGATCAGAATAACCCTCATTTCCATTCCTCCTTTTTAGGTTCCAGTCCCCGATAATCCAATAATGAATCAAAAAGACCCAAAAGGCCAATAAAAATTACTGCCGGCAAGGGAAATATGAGCACAGTTAAGCCTAGAAAGATCAAACATAACCGGCGGGCTAAAACCGATACCCGGTGCCATAAATATGTAATAGTGGCCATCCCATAATAGAGGGTAACCGGCAAGGTAGCTATCAAAATGTTAGAGCCAATATAGTACCAATGCGTATATTGTTCTCGCCCCCACAGCCATAAAGTCAATCCGGCAATTACTACCCATGCCATTGGCCAGGGCATGATCTCTTCCGCATAGGATCGGTATATTAAAATAGCCAGCCCTTTTCTGCGACTGACATAGGCGCCAAGTCTCAAAACCACAAAAACAGCCAGCATCGCCTCAATAAAATACCAAGCAGCCAGGTGTCGGAAAGCCCAGTTGTAAATAGTGGTTAGTTCCGTTTTAAGTTCATCCGGACTAAAGCCTTGTTGTTGATAAAGCTGCAGCATCCCGCTGTCTTCAATTATCTCTATGCTTTCTTCTACATTGCTATTAATTTGCTCAGGAATAATATTCTGGTATGGATTGGAGTAATAAAAGGCCATTCCCAAATAAAGGCTGACCAGTAATATAGCCGAAAGCATGCCCCACACCTGCAATTCATAATAGCCTTTTTCGGCCGCCAATTGAAGGCCCATTATAAAGGAAGGCAATCCAAAAATAAGTAACAAAAATAAAATACTGTTTCCGGCCACCCCGAACAACAGTAGTAAGTTAAGTCCAAATATGAGAAATAGTTGGGTACGGCCTAGGAAATAGCCCCCAAGAAGAAGCGTAATACCCCAGATGATTGCACTGACTACCGTCAAAGGGGGTGAAGCGCTCATTACCAGGCAGGCTGCCGATGACAAAAACAAAACCTTGGCAAAGCCTGTCAATATCTCACCTCTTTTTTTGCTCTTTCCCTTCCAGATAGGACTGGAGTTGAAGGAGGTCGCCATAAACCTGATCCAAATCACTTAGGTCATTAATGCTGCTGTTTATACGGTGCTTAATCCTCATATCTATTACCTGGAAGTTTACCCCTGCCCTGCGTCCAATAACATAGCTATCAATAATCAAATTGGCCAATGCGTCTACGGTGGCATCGTTTCCCTTCTCAAGCAATGATTTGAGCAGCGCTCCTAAATTGTCTACCATATCAGCCTTAAGCCAATCCACCATTTTCGTATCGGCTGGGCGTTCGGATTCCCTTTTCACTTAAGACACCTCCAGACAAACCTTTTCGGCATGGAGGCTCCTTTTTCCTGCCTGTCTTCCGTTGATAACCTGGTAAAATAGTCCTGATTATGCCCGTTGTTTCAAATCTGGTATATATAGCCGCCTTAGTCTTTGATAATGTAGCTCAATAAATATAAAGGCCCGCATTAGCGGGCCGAGTAATCATTGTCTAACTTAACGAGTTTATTCGGATGTATAAGGTAATAGGGCCATTATCCGCGCTCGCTTGATTGCCACGGTTAATTGTCTCTGGTGAAGGGCGCAATTACCGGTAATGCGGCGGGGAAGAATTTTACCCCTCTCAGTTATATAGCGGCGCAGCTTAGCTAACTCCTTATAATCTATGCCCTCAACCTTATCCGCGCAAAAATTGCACGGGCGTCTTTTCTTGCGTTTATCTCTTTTCATCAAGATGGTTATCCTCCTTCGTTAGAAAGGTATATCGTCCTCATCATCCCGGTTGACAATATCAATATCTTCTAACCTGACTTCGCGCCCTAGATCTTCCCAAGGATCTGGGTCTTTATGAGATCCATGCGAGTTGGCAATTGGGGCTCCGCCACCTTTATCCAGAAAACGAACATCGTCAGCAACTACCTCTGTCGCTTTACGTTTTTGCCCGTCTTTCCCTTCAAAAGTCCTAACCTGCAGTCGGCCCTCAACTGCTGCCATTCTCCCTTTGCCCAGGTAATTGGCACAATTTTCAGCCAACCCGCGCCAGGCTACTATATCGATAAAATCAGTTTCATCCCGGTTAAATTTTCTGTTTACAGCCAGAGTGAAGGTGGCCACCGCCGTTCCGTTAGGGGTGTATTTGAGTTCCGGATCGCGGGTTAGGCGTCCAATAAGAATTACCTTATTTAACATATTCCTCTCCTCTCTGACTAATAAAAACTATTTTTCGTCTTTACGAACAATAATGTGGCGTAACAGACTATCAGATATCTTTATGACCCTGTCCAACTCTTGTACAGTCTCGGGTTGCCCCTTGAACAGCCATAAACAATAGATACCCTCTGCATAGTCTTCAATTCTGTACGCCATGCGCTTTTTACCCCATCCAGCTACTTCGTCAGTAAATTCACCGCCGAAATCTGCGATTATTTTTCGTAGTCTTTCCTTAATTTCAGCGGTCTCTTCCTCAGCCAGGTCAGGTCTGATGATAAACATCATTTCGTATTCGCGCATTCTTACACCTCCTCCCTATGGTCTTAGCCCGCTTTACGAGCAACGGCCCCGAACAAAGGTTCGGGGCAGGGACTTACACTATATTATACCAATAATTCTAGGCTGGTTGCAAGACGAGGTTGATTTATTTTAGATTTATCTATGCATCGGATATAACCCGGACCATTTTTTTCTCAAATTCGCTGCGGGGCAGCATAACCAGCCTTCCACAACCGGTACATTTTATCTTTATGTCAGCTCCCATCCGCACTATTTCCCAGTTGAAACTGCCACAGGGATGTTGTTTCTTCATCTTCACTACATCCCCCAAATTGAAGATTTTCCTCTCCACACCATCACTCCAGCTGGCTAATGCCCCTCTATTTATCGTCTAATTTTAATCGGCCGGAACCCTTCCCTGAGCACATGCCCAATCTCGTAACACAAAACCTGGTGTCTCTGCATAGTCTGTCTTAATGTATCGGTCCGCTCCTCAGCCACGGCAATGAGTAGCCCCCCGGCTGTCTCGGGAGTAAATAAAAGGTCCCGGCGAGTGTCATCCATCTCCTCAAGAAATTGCACCTTGTCAGCCAGGTAATCCCTGTTAGTGTAAGCTCCGCCCGGGAACAATCCCAACCCCGCATACTCCATAGTCCCAAACATAAATCTGATCTGATCCACATAAATTTCTACTTCTACATCACTAGCAGCAGCCATTTCGTAAAGGTGCCCGACCAGGCCGAATCCAGTTACATCCGTGGCCCCTTTGATTCCTGCTTCCTGCATGGCTTCCGAGCCAGCTTTATTGAGCATGCTCATCCAGGCAATCGCTTCTTCCACTGACTTCTCCGAAGCCATATCTGCTTTTATTGCTGTAGCAATAATACCGGTTCCCAACGGTTTGGTCAGGAATAACCGGTCGCCAACTCTAGCTCCACTATTGCTTATGACTTTGTCAGGGTGAACTAATCCGCAAACACTTAATCCATATTTAGGCTCATTATCGTCGACAGTGTGCCCTCCAACCATCAATGCCCCCGCTTCTTTGACCTTATCCAATCCGCCTTCCAGTATTTTTCTTAATGTGGCAGGGTCTCCGCACTGGGGGTAGCAGACCAGATTCATGGCCAGCAGGGGGTATCCTCCCATGGCGTAGATATCGTTGAGGGCGTTAGCCGCAGCTATTTGCCCGAAAACATAAGGATCATCTACCATGGGAGTTAAAAAATCCAACGTCTGAATTAGGGCCGTTTCACTGTTCAGGCGATAAACACCCGCATCGTCACGGTGCTCGATTCCAACCAGGAGGTTAGGATCTTGAGGCCAAGCCAATCCTCGTATTACCTGTTCTAAGGTCCCCGGACCTATTTTGGCTGCTCAGCCAGACGCTCGGACCATTTCCGTAAGTCGGATGTGGTTTTCTGCCATGCTGTATCACCTCTTTTTTCAGGTGTTTGCGGCTCGCTGGCCTTAAGCGTAAACTTTTGCATAAAGGCCTTGTAACCAAGGTAGGCCATGTAAATATCCACTTTGCTGGATACTTCAAAGGGAGAATGCATTCCCAGGAGGGCAACTCCACAATCCACTACCTCCATGCCGTAATGCGCAATATATTGGGCTACAGTGCCGCCCCCACCGATATCGACCTTCCCTAACTCTCCTACCTGCCATATAACCCCTGCCTCGTCGAATAGACTCCTTATTTTAGCAATGTATTCAGGATTGGCATCATTAGAGCCCGATTTTCCTCTTGACCCGGTATATTTGGTGAGAACTACCCCTTGCGACATGAACGAATTGTTCATTTTCTCAAATACCTCAGGGTAATTGGGATCAATGGCGGCGTTGACGTCAGCGGAGAGTGCATGTGACAAAGACAAAGTCTGGCGCAGACTATAATAATCATCCTTGCCAGCCTTATGCATTATTTCGGCCATGATATTTTCTATCAACAGGGATTGAAGGCCGGTATTCCCCGCGCTGCCGATCTCCTCTTTGTCTACAAAAAGACATAGCGCGGTACGAATCGGCTGATCTATTTCCAATGCCGCTCGCAATGAAGTATAGGCGCATACCCGGTCATCCTGGCCATAAGAGCCAATCATGCTCCGGTCCAGCCCCACTTCTCGAGGCGGGAAGGCAGGCACCAATTGCAGTTCTGCGCTGGTTAAATCCTCTTCAACAATGTCAAATCTATCCTGCAGCACGTTTAAGATAAATGTCTTAATGGGGTCCTCCTCACGCTGCAGCAAGGGCCGGCTGCCAATAATAGCATTAAGGCTCTCTGCATTTATAGCATCCGCCATTTTCTTCTCCATTTGGTCCTTGGCCAGGTGCGGCAGCAGGTCAGCAATGGTTAAAACGGGATCATCCGCTTTTTCCCCTACCACGACATGCTTCACTGTGCCATCTTTTTTAACAACTACCCCATGCAGGGCCAAGGGCATGGCTGGCCACTGGTATTTCTTAATTCCCCCGTAATAATGAGTCTTAAAGAGAGCCATCCCGTCTGCTTCATAAACCGGCCGGGCTTTTAAATCCAGGCGGGGAGAATCTATATGCGATACAACTATGTTAAGGCCTTGTTCCAAAGGCTGCGTCCCGATTATGGCTAACGCAGCCACTTTGCCTTTGCTGGTTATCAGCAGTTTGTCCCCAGCTTTGGGGATATCTATCTTTTCGAGGGTTTTAAATCCAGCTGCTAGGGCTAAGCGGCTGATTTCCTCGGCAGCTTCCCGCTCTGTTTTTACGGCCGATAGAAATTCCAGGTAGCCCGTACTAAAGTCATAGGCAGCTTGTACCTTTTCCTCTGTGATTTTCGACCAGCAACTCCGGTCATTCTTTTTTCCTTCGTCTGGCATTTATGCCATCCCCTTTCCAGTGTTCTTATGTTTAATTTCCCATAGTACAGGAACCTCTATGCACCAATTCCCAGCATCGATAACATGAGTCCCCATATTTTTAATAAGTACGGGAAAAAGAGGGATTCCCCTAACCATACCTGCAAACCACGGGCATACTTTACTCCGAGATCCGCTCCCAAATTAATTGGATTAGCTAAAATGCCTGCCAGAACAGCCATTATAATGATGGTTTGGGATGTAACTAGGATTATCCCCCCCAGACGATTAAAGCTGCCCACTACTCCATGCTCCATAATTCTAGTTATTGTAAGAAATATCAGTCTAAGCAGGCAACTGCTTATCATATATAGTAGCAGAAAAATTAAGGCAGACACGAATAGATATGAAAATTCTGTAATTTGACCATGTAATAACGCCTGAGCATGATCAAATGCCACCATCCGAATAATTTGGTCCTGATTGGCGGTGTCGATTGGCAGTGATAGATGGCTTTCGACTTTTCTGACCACTAACGAAACAATCCCAAAACGATCTTCCAAATAATCAGTAAGAACTGGCCTAAATCTCCAGGCTACAACTATACTGACAATATTGGTGACTATTCCTCCCGCAGCACCTATCAATCCCTGGAAATTGCCTCGTATCGCTCCCAATGCTAAAATACTAACAATAAGATAATCGAGTTTATTGAGATTCATTTCGTCACCTCACGTGTGGGGTCTCGCCGGGCTTTCCGCTTAGTCTATTTTAACCTTTCCTGATTAAAAGGTGATAACGTTGCTGCAATAGCTTATTCTGCTCGGTTGATGGTTCATAGATTACAATAATATCCCCAGTAACCTAATGTATTGCATCCAGAGGAATAGTACTGCATACGCGCAATCTTGGGGGATGTTCAGCAAAAAGGGATCCGGCGGTGGATGATAAAACAGGTTATTTATGGTAATATGTTTACAAAACTTTGGGGAAAGCGGGGTTGGTTTAATGAAAGTTAAAGATAGAATGACTCCCAATCCTTATACGACTACTCCTGATGCTGGTGTAGGAGATACCTGGTTATTCCTTATCCAGCATGGATTGACTCGCCTACCGGTAATGGATCGCGGAAAATTAGTAGGCATACTTACCAAAAAGGACTTTGGTTCTCGTCCTGACCTGAACTTCCGGGGTACCTCAATTGCGACCCGCTATTTTTCCACAGAAGAGACTTTAGCCCTAAACAAAGTTAAGGTTAGGGATATTCTCCCAATCAACCAGTCCCTGGTTACCATTAGCCCAGACGCTTATATCGAGCAAGCTGCCAAATTGTTGCAAGATAACAAAATAAGCGGCCTGCCAGTTGTAGATGATGATGGAAAATTGATCGGTATTATCACCCAGACTGATATCTCCAATGCTTTTATGGATATACTAGCCATAAACAAAAATGGCGTACGTCTTAATATGCGGATCAAAAATACCCCCGATACTCTGATAAAGATTGGTAAAATACTTGGTGATTATGGGGTAAAGTTTCACAACGTAGTAACCCTTGAGGTAAAGAAGGAAGATCCGATGATGATTTTGCGCTTCAGTTCCGATGATTCCAAGTCCATCATCAATGATTTGAAAGAGGCTGGCTTCATTATAGAATCAGTAATTATTAAGCGCTAACCGACCAACTATGATGGGAAGGTGACATTATGGACAACCAAAAAGATACGTCCCCGTTAACCATGCTTGACCCTTATAAGGTCTGGAAGAAATTATACTTCAGTAATGAGCAGGTTTGGACATCGGCCATGCGGGACTTCGTAAATACAGATTTGTTTGCTAATAGTATCGACCTGATACTAAATAGCTACCTGCAATACTTGAGATTTCAGAACGAAATCGTTTCCCGTTACATGGAAGAATCCCCCTTGGCATCCAAGCGAGATATGGCCCGGGTCGCTGAACTGGTAGTTTCGCTGGAGAATAAGGTGGACGGAATAGAGCTGAATGTCGAGGATAGATTGGACGACGTAGACGCTGGTTTGAACGCATTAAAGGAAAACACTTCTCCTGACGTTCTGTTACAACGAATCAATAATCTGGAAAAACTGATCAAAAACATCGATGCTAATTTGACAGCCTTGAACAAACAGCTGTCCGTTACTACGAGATCCCGGGCTGCTGCCAAAAAAGACTCCCCACCCAAGACCGATACCAATTAGGCTTTGAAGAAAAGTGGAGGTGATTAAAACATGGCGGATGACATATTTATTACCAAGGACTCCGCTTTCCAAATAGGCGAAGCGCTATCCCAGACAGGACAGAACTGGTGGGCCGCCACTGCCCGTTGGCTGGAGGTTCTAGCCTACGACCATAAGCCGTCGACCGGCATCTCTCCAAAAGAAATTATATGGCGCAAGAATAAGTCTAAGCTGTACCATTATCAGCCGACAACGGATCGTAAATACCGGACCCCGTTATTGCTTATTTACGCTTTGATAAATAAACCCTATGTTCTTGATCTTACGCCTGGATCCAGCCTGGTTGAATTCTTGGTGAATGAAGGCTTCGATGTATACCTGCTCGACTGGGGCGAGTTCGAATGGGAAGATCGTGAACTTACTTATGCAGATTTTGTCATTGACTATATTGCCGCTGCAGCACGACGGGTCGCTCGTCACGCCGGTTCGCCTGATATTAGTATAATCGGCTATTGTATGGGCGGAACCATGTCTACTTTATATGCTGCTCTCTTTAATAAGCCTGTGTTGAAAAATCTGGTTTATCTGGCGGCGCCCATCGATTTTACAGATGCAGGGGCATACGATGTATGGCTGCGGGCTCCCGGTTATGATCCAGACCGGATAGCTGATGCCATGGAGCTAATCCCTAAAGGATTTATGGACTGGGGTACCCGAATGTTAAACCCGATGGGAAATTATGTAGGAACTTACTCGCGGCTTTGGAAGACAATTGAAGAAAAAGAGGACGAACATTTTTGGAAAGTCCTGAACCGCTGGGCTACTGATAATATAAATTTCCCGGGTGCCGCTTACCGGGAATGGATCCGTGATTTTTACCAACACAACAAATTAATCAAAAACCAGATTATTCTGCGTGGTCGCAGGGTGCAGCTGCAGAGAATCAAGGCCAATCTGCTGGCCTTGGTTGGCACCAGAGATCATATTGCTTTACCCCATCAGACAGCGGCTGCGCTAACATACCTTGGAGGTAACGACAAGACCTATCTGGAATATCCGGTCGGGCATGGGGGATTAGTATTAGGATCAATTGCCCATGACCAGGTTTTCCCTGATATTGCAGCTTGGTTGGGAGACCGTTCTGAACTATGGATAGAGGAGTAATTTATATATAGAGGTATCAAATGGATCTAATCAACTCTCAGTACCTTACCAGCTATATTAGTCAATTTGGTCTGTGGGCTCCTCTTATTGCTTTCATTTTATTTGTCATGCAGGCGATGTTCCCGGTAGTGCCTTATATTATACTTGCTGCGGTAGGTGGCCTTCTGTTTGGCTTTAAGATAGGTGCATTATTGGCATGGCTGGGTGCTCTGGTTGGTGCCTGCCTTACCTATTGGCTTATCAAAAAGCTAGGGTACAGGAGCTTTATAAAATGGTTTTACCACAGCCGCGGATACGATATTCGTCAGTTGAAACCATCCGTTGCCTTCTGGACCCTGGTGATTGCCCGTATTATACCGGTAGTACCTACTCCTATGATTAACGCCGGAGCTGCCTTAGGCGGAATATCTTTTTCGACGTTTTTATGGTCATCAGCTATTGGGAAAATTCCAACCGCGGTCCTGTACACCGGCCTAGGACTGGCCTTTTTCAATGCTCGCGATGTAAAAACCTCTCTCGCTATCCTTTCCTTAGCTATAGCTATTTTAGTAGTTGGTTGGTATCTGGCCAGGAAATATTACAATGAAAAGATGGCTTAGTTGGACCCCCTCCACGATTGCATTACTATAGCAAAAAACCGGACTAGAATACTGATAAGCTCCCCATTGAGTAGACACCTGAAATAACAAAAATTTCAGGACTACGCAGAGGGGAGTTTTTCTATGGGCAGAAGAGGCATCAGTTATGAACAGAAATTGGAGGCTGTTGAAAGATACAGGCGAGGAGAAGGAAGCCAGAAAAGCATAGCGCGTGAATATGGAGTAAAAAAGACTAGTATAAGTCGATGGCTGGCGAATTATGAAGCTATGGGCGCTTCCGGGCTTGCACCCCAGGGGATGAACAGCCAATACAGCGTAGAACTTAAGACTGCAGCAGTTGAGGCTTATCTCGAGGGCGAAGGAAGTCTAACGGAGATATGCAAGAGGTATCGTATCCGTAGTGAAAGGCAGCTTAGGAATTGGATAACTATGTATAATGGTCATAGAGAACTTCGGAGTACCGGAGGCCGAGGGAGAGAAATCTATATGACCAAAGGACGGTTAACTACGTTGGACGAGCGCATTGAAATTGTCAGCTACTGCATAGCCAGGGGCAAGGACTATGGCGCGGCAATCGAGAAGTATGAGGTATCCTACCAGCAGATATATAGCTGGGTACGCAAGTATGAGGCAAAGGGCGTAAATGGCCTCATCGACAAGCGCGGGAAACCCAAGCCTCAGGATGAAATGACTGAAATCGAGCGGCTGCTAGCAGAGAACAAAATGCTCAGAGCCGAGAATAAACAAAAGGAAATGGAGATAGCCGTGTTAAAAAAAGTCCGGGAAATCGAAAGGAGGCGGGACTAAGCGGCGTCCGACAGGAAAGACTTTACCTGGCTGTAAAGGAGCTGCACGAGCAAAAAGTCTACCCGGTAGAAAATATTTGCAGGATATTAGAGCTTAACAGGTCATCCTATTACCAATGGCTTCACCGAACCAAGAGTGTTCGCGAGCACGAGAACGAAGATATTCTGCACAAGCTTGGTTGTCTCTATGCTGAATTCAATGGGATATATGGATACCGACGGCTGACCGATGAACTGAACGCCCGATACGAGACTGGTTACAATTACAAGCGTATTTACCGCCTTACCCGGCTGGTAGGTTTGAAAGCCGTCATCCGCAGGAAACGCCCGCAATATAAGCGTTCTACTCCGGAAATTACAGCGGAGAATATTCTGAACCGTGATTTCACTGCAGATAATCTTAACGAGAAGTGGCTAACCGACGTCACAGAATTTAAGTACGGAAATAATGACAAATTATATTTGAGCGCAATCCTCGACCTCAAAGACAGAGGTATCATCTCTTTTGCCATGGGGCGAAGGAACAATAACCAACTGGTATTTCACACCTTTGATCTTGCCGTTTCCAAATATCCAGATGCTCACCCGATGTTTCACAGTGACCGAGGTTTTCAATATACCAGTAAGCAATTTAAATCTAAACTGGACAAGGCGGGAATGAAACAAAGTATGTCACGTGTGGGCCGCTGTATCGACAATGGCCCCATGGAGGGCTTCTGGGGCATTCTTAAATGCGAAATGTACTACCTTGGCAAATTCAAAGATTACGACAGCTTAGTAACTGCCATTGAGAGCTACATACACTTCTACAACCACGAACGCCGGCAAAAGAAGCTAAACAAAATGCCGCCGATGACATACCGCCTGTTGCTCGAAAGTGCTGCATAAAAAGCTAGGCCCCGTCATCAACGGAGCCAAGCGAAACGATTTTATTTTTTCATCTGTCTACTTGACAGGGGGCAGTTCATACCGTCGGTCCGGTTTTTATGAGTTTCTTCTATTATTATCTATTTAGCTAAATTACTTAATTACTCTAATTACCCTTTATATAAAACTTTTTATAATAAAAAATAATAAGAAAAAAGTTATTGAAAATGGGTAATCTTCGGTAATTAGGTAATTAAATTATACTACATCGTCGGTTGTTGTGTGCCATTTTGTCAATTTCTAAAGTAATCCCTTGATCAAAAAGCTTTTAAGGTCCGAAACCGGTTTTTCTATTATATCGGTGTCATTAAAGAGAGCCTTTAGAACAGCAATCTTCTCAGCATTGTCATCATTTTTGAAACTCAATATACAATACGGGCCCTGATTTCGAGAACTTTTTACCGTAACCAAATCACCTTTATAAAATTGTCGGTCAGGAACTATTTTTAACACCTCTCATCACTCCCTGAAGATTTACGCAAATCTAATGTAATATATGCTATTAATAGATAGAGTGTTATTTCTCCAGTAATGACATGGAATTTCTTTTTTACCCATCAATAACCCAAAATACAAAGAAATAGCAGATGGTTGCAACCCATCCGCTATTTCTTGCTTTACTATTTTCTTGTTTTTCCGTGATTTCTCGTTTTGCTTCGGGTTTGTTCGGCTCTGCTGCTCGTATTGGTGGTACTGGATCCAAAAAGAACCGTTCCAAAAACATCCAAGCAGACAACTTTTTGGCTGGTCAAAAAATCTTCTTCTGTGCGCCGTTCTGAGCGGCTTAAAATACACGTTTAATAGTAAACCATGATAATGTCCAGAAATCGTTTTGTAGGTCGTCCTAGAGGCTATGACGTGATACGCCCGAAAAACTTCCAAGTTAGTGCTGCTTTTCATTTAAATTGAAATAAAAGAGGTCGTCTAATTGACGGCCTCCAAAAATAATTCTTGTAATGACATCCAAGGCATAGTTTTATCAACTGCCAGCAAATATAGTTTGGCGGAAGCGTGTGGGAATCGAACCCACCCACCACAGGATCACTGCGGCGCATACTGGATTTGAAGTCCAGGCGGCCCACCAGGACCGATCCGCCTCCATAAAGACGCTCACTGATTATATTATCAACGACTAGCTTTGTCAAATGGATACACTTATATATTCGTTTCCGGTGAAACAATTACCGATTCTACCTCAAAACCGCTCTTCTTTAGTTGGGATACTACATCTTCGCAATCCATTTCTTCAATGCGGATGATCATTTTGTATTTATTATTTTGTTTGTCATAATAGGCAACCGTATTTAATATGTTCTTGCCAGCTTCAGCGATAATCCCTGATATTTTCGCTACCGTCCCCGGTCGGTCATCAATGAATAAATCCAGCCGGCTATGGGTCTTGGTAACTCCCAGAAGATCGATCAATGCATCAAAGATATCAGTTTCCGTTACTATTCCCACCAGTTTTTCGCCATCAACCACCGGCAGACTGCTAATCCGATGTATTCTCATCCTTTTGGCTGCGGTTTCAATATAATTATCCGGTCCAATCGTGATTACTTTCTGCTTCTTGGGAAGGATATCTTTTATCTTGGTTTTAGCCAAAAGGTAATTAAGTTCATGAATACTTAAGCTAGTCGCCGAAGATGGGGCAGCCTGGTTCAGGTCGCTCAAAGTTATTATTCCGACCAATTTGCTTTTGTCCATCACTGGCAGACGGCGAATGCTGTTTTCTTTCATCAGGGAGAAGGCTTCATTAATAGGGGTCTCTTTAGATATTGTAATAACCTTGGGATTCATTCGTTCCTTTACTTTCATTCAAAATCCTCCTTCCGGATAGTTAATAGAACGCTTTTTCTATGCTATCCTCCCAGATAAGCCTTTTTTACATCCTCACTCTTGAGCAGCTGTTCTGCCGTGCCATGCAGAACAATTTCGCCGGTTTCAATTACAAAGGCCTTATGAGCTATAGACAGGGCCATGTTGGCATTTTGTTCTACCAATAATATAGTCGTACCACGCTCGTTAATGTCTTTAATAATTGAAAATATCTCTTTCACTAACAACGGCGCCAAACCCATTGACGGTTCATCCATTAACATAAGTTCCGGCCGGGCCATCAGCGCTCGCCCAATAGCCAGCATCTGCTGTTCACCCCCACTCAGAGTCCCAGCTAATTGTTTGCGCCTCTCTTTTAAACGAGGAAAGCGGCCAAATACTGTTTCCATGTCGGCTTGGATTTCTTTCTTGTCTTTACGTAAATAAGCGCCCATTTCCAAGTTTTCCATAACGGACATGGTGGAAAACACCCGGCGTCCCTCCGGTACCTGGGAAATACCCAAGCCGACTATTTTTTCTGGAGCAACCTTAGTAATATCTGTTCCTTTGTAGATTATCGTCCCGTTTTTAGGGCGGAGGATGCCGGAAATGGTATTTAGAGTAGTGGTCTTACCTGCCCCATTAGCGCCAATTAGCGTAACGATGGTGCCTTGGTCCACATCCAGGGACATCTTTTTTAGGGCATGGATAGAGCCATAAAACACATCAATTTCCTTAAGCTTTAGCATTAGTCTACCTCCTCTCCCAAATATGCTTGGATAACCTGCTTATTATTCCTAATTTCTTCGGGTAATCCTTCAGCTATTATCTGTCCATAGTCCAATACATAAATTCTCTCACAAACCCCCATAACCAGGGACATATCATGTTCGATCAATAATATCGCCAGGTTGAAATCTTTGCGTATCATATCTATCAGCTGCATTAGCTCCTTGGTTTCCTGGGGATTCATGCCTGCAGCCGGTTCGTCCAAGATTAATAACGTAGGATGAGTAGCCAGTGCGCGCGATATTTCCAGGCGCCGTTGTTCCCCATAGGGAAGGTTTTGGGCCAATTCATCCTTTTTATTATCTAACCCGAAAACTTCCAGGAATTTTAATGCCTCTGTTTCAATCTCTGCTTCCCCTCTAAAAAATGCCGGAGTTCTCAAAATGGCCCCTAATAGCCCATAACGCACATCCTTATGACAGGCAATTCTGACATTGTCCAGTACGGAAAGATTATTAAATAATCTAATATTTTGAAAAGTCCGTGCAATTCCGCGGGTACAGATATTATGCGGACTCATACCAACCAGATTCTGTCCTTGAAACATAATTTGACCCTGGTCCGGTTTATAAATACCGGTTATAAGATTGAAAACCGTTGTCTTGCCGGCTCCATTCGGGCCGATTAATCCGACCAGTTCATGGGCATCCATATGAAAACTAAAGTTAAGCACCGCGCTGAGCCCGCCAAAAGATTTGTTAAGTTGAGTTATGTCTAAAAGGTTCATCTGCGTCCACCCCAAATTCTGTTGAATGCTTGGCGGCTCAATTCCTTGTTTCCCATTAAGCCTTGCGGGCGGTATATCATTACTATTATTAGAATAAGAGCATACATAATCATCCTAATTTCCGGGAATGATTGCAGTACCGCAGTAAGAACAGTAACGAATATTGCGGCTATTATCGCTCCGGTGGTGCTTCCCAACCCTCCCAGGACTACCATGACAAGGATATCAAATGATTTCATGAAATTGAATGTCTCCGGCTTAATAATATAGAAGTAATGTCCGTAGAGTGCCCCAGCTAAACCTGCCATGGCTGCACCAATAACGAAAGCCATCACTTTATATTTAGTTGTATTTATGCCCATTAGTTCAGAAGCAATTTCATCCTCGCGAACTGATATTATCGCCCGCCCATAACTGGAGTTAACCAGGTTTACTACTACTAATATCGTCAGAACGGTGGCACCGAACAACCAAGGCCAGGTGGTTAGTTTATGGATACCCGATATCCCTGCCGGTCCGTTTACGTAGTCTATGTTCTGAAGGGTTACCCTAATTATCTCGCCCAGCGCCAAGGTCGCAATAGCCAGGTAGTCTCCTCTAAGGCGCAGGGTAGGAACCCCAATAACAAATCCGGCGAATCCAGCGCCCAGACATGCTCCTACCAGCCCCACCAAAAAGGGATAATCCAGCATTGTTGTCATTACTACTGCTGTGTATGCTCCCACCGCCATAAATCCCGCGTGTCCGAGCGATAACTGCCCGGTAAATCCGTTTATCAGGTTTAAACTTACCGCCAGAATTATGTTTATACACATAGAAGTTAAGTTTATTTGAAAATACTGGTTAAGGATCCGAGTGGTTATTCCATATTGGACTAAGGTAAAGAGCCCTACCAGTACTGCAATCTCCACTATAAATCGTACCCAGTTAGGTTTTGTTTTCTCCATCTTTCACCTACACCTTTTCTCCGGTATCTTTGCCAAAGAGCCCAGTGGGCTTGACCAGAAGTATCAGTATAAGCACTCCGAAAGCTACGGCATCTCGATATAAACTGTTCCCATAACCGCTGACTAATGTTTCGAGAAGCCCCATTACAAAGCCACCGACCATAGCTCCAGGAATTATGCCAATTCCACCTAACACTGCTGCCACAAATGCTTTCAATCCAGGAATAATTCCCATTAAAGGATTAATAGTGTTGTAATACACCCCCACCATTACTCCGGCAGCAGCGGCCAACGCCGACCCAATAGCAAACGTCATGGAAATAGTCCTGTCGACACTGATACCCATTAGGACAGCTGCCTCCATGTCGAGCGAAACAGCCCGCATTGCTTTCCCGGTCTTGGTATATCTAATAATGTACTGGAGTATTAACATCAGGGCTACCGCTGAAACAAAGACAAAAACATCCTTGTTCAATATGGATAACCCGGCTATATGGTAGGCTTTAACCGTAAAAGCTGCTTCCGGAAAGACCTTCTGGTTGGGCCCAATAAAGAAAATAGTCAGATATTCCAGTAAAAACGATACCCCTATGGCTGTAATCAACGACGCTATCCGGGTTGAGTTACGCAGAGGCCGGTAAGCAATCCTTTCAATTATCATTCCTAAAATAGCGCATACCAGCATAGCTGCCAGCATGGCCACTAATATGTTGGTCCCTAATAGAGTAACGGAATAAAAGCCCACAAAGGCACCAACCATCATAATGTCGCCGTGGGCAAAGTTGATGAGCATAATAATTCCATAGACCATGGTATATCCAAGCGCAATTAACGCATAAATAGCCCCGAGTGACAACCCGTTAACTAATTGTTGTATAAGTTCTAGCAATTGCGGCACACCTTCTTATTAAGTAGATGGGGAAAGGATGCAGTTTTCCTTTCCCCATCGATTAGTTACGGCTGAATTCTGGTATTCATAACCTGCTTGCCATCTTTAAATTCAATTACAACTCCAGCTTTGACTGGATTATGGCTGGCATCTATACTCATTTTACCGGTGATTCCTTCAAAGTTCTTAATATTGGCCAAGGCTTGTGCGAGTTTGACAGAATCGGCGGCGGCGGCATCCTTAATTCCCTGAACCATCAGCATTACCGCATCATATCCGAGCGCAGCAAAGGCATCCGGCTCTTTGTTATATTTAGCTTTAAAAGCTTGTACAAAGCCTACCACTTTGGGATCGTTATCCTGAGAGGAATAGTGGTTGGTGAAATAGGTCTGGTTCAATGCGGCAGCCCCAGCAACTGTAACCATATCAGGAGAATCCCATCCGTCTGACCCACCAATGGGAGCGGTGATCCCTAATTCACGAGCTTGTTTAATCAGTGGAGCCACTTCTTGATAATACCCTGGAACGTATATGAATTCAGGATTTAACCCTTTGATCTTAGTGAGTGTTGCTCTGAAATCACGGTCATTGGTAACAAATCCTTCTTCGCCAATCACAGTTCCGCCTTTATCGGTAAAAGTCTTCTTAAAGTTTTGCGCCAAACCTTTTCCGTAATCGGTCGATGTGTCTCCAAAGATAACTGCTTTCTTGACTTTGAGATTATCAGCGGCGAATTGTGCCATCAGGGTCCCTTGAAACGGATCTATAAAACATACTCGGAAAATGTAATCCCGGGTAACCCCGGTTTTCTCGTCCACGGTAACATTAGCAGCAGTTGCAGCGGGTGCAATCAGGGGAATCTTGTTCTCTGTAAGTACAGGAGTACTGCCGGCTACATTACCACTGGTCAAAGGCCCGATCTGGGCAATAATTTTCTCGCCCACTAGGGCTGCGCTTACGCTCATGGCTTCGTCTGCGGCCGATTTACAGTCTCTTACGATTGGATTCAGTTGTTTTCCCAATACTCCCCCGGCAGCATTGATTTGTTCTATAGCCAAAAGGGCTCCATCTTTGGCGTTTGTCCCATAGCTAGCTACTCCGCCCGACAATTCAACATTAATTCCGACATTAATGGTAGCTGAATCGGCCCCCTTAGGGGTACTCTTTTGGCCACATCCGGCAATTGTGCTGAACATAAATACCATCATAATGAGTATGGCTACCTTTTTGCTCGTCTTGCTTAACATCCAATTCCTCCTTTGTATTTGCTGTCCCTGTGTTAAAAGGCCATTGTGGTTGAAATTATACACCCCCCTACTTTTATTGGATGGAGTTGTATTTCACCCGGAGATCCCCTACCCGGCGGGTAAAACGGATTCTGTCATAATATTCTATCAAAGGCAGGGCATACTTTCGGGAGGTATTTAGAATATCCCGTGCTGTAGCCAGGCTAAGCTCTTTTTCCTGGTTAAAGTGTTTATTTAATAGGTCCTGTCCTTTATCTATAGCTGCTCGGGCGAAATACAAGCCTTCCGTTATTTTAACCATTTGGCCCTGTTCAACCATATAGGCTAAAATCTCATTCAGTTCGCTCTCGTTTAGTCCCGTCGTCTTGCTCATTAATTCGGTTTCTGGCGGGGCAAAAGGGTTTTCTTCCATCAGTCTTTGTATCTGGTTAATAGCTAGTTCTTCTTTTCCCCCTGGTTCAATCTTCCAGCCAGGAATTTTGATCAGATTATTCTTGATGTTTAACCGTTCTTGTTCTTCCAAATATTTTACTACACTGTTAAAAGTTTTGGGATTAAAGTTGCCAAACAATCGGGTTCTCATATCTTCCTTGGGGTATCCCCAACGCAATGGGTATCTTCTCAGATAATCAATTATGGTTTTAACCATTTGTTCATATACTAACTCCAGTGTCCGCGCGCTGAGATACAGTAATCCTTTGCCACTGATGTCGACAATTTTCTCATCATCTATTAATAGTTGTATTTCTTCATTAATAAGAGCTTCATTACTTGCAGTTCTTTTTGCCAACTCCCCTGAACTCAGCCCGGTTAACGAGTTTTCCAACTCGTGGAGAACCAGGTCATAAAGGCTCCCTTCTTCTTTGACAATAAGATCATTTAAAACCTCTTCTTTAAAGCGCTTTTGTTTAGGTGCGATAGGATCTATTATGGTTCCACCTCCGATGGTATCTACCGGAGAGTAATAGCGAATTACAAATGGGTCTCCTTTGAATGCAACCACGGGTTTTTCCATGACTATTTGGGCATAAGCCTCTTCACCGGGAATCAGTTCATCTCTATCCAGCAACACGACTCGGCCCAAAGCCTCATCGGTCCCCAGATGAAATCTAATCCGATTCCAGTTTCTTATGGTGCGTGAGCTGGTCTCTAATAAGCGCAACCGGGTATCAACCCGGTAGCTGGGCATCAAATACCCTGTTTCCGCCAACAGATATCCTCTTTTGATATCGCTGACTTCAATTCCCTGCAAATTTACCGCTACCCTTTGCCCGGCATAGGCAGTGTTTACCTTCTCGTTATGGACCTGCAGTGTTCTGACCCTTACCGGTTTCTGTACCGGCATCAGCTCCAGGGTGTCCCCTACCTTGATCTGGCCGGACCACAGCGTGCCGGTTACTACAGTCCCAAAACCGGCGACCGTAAAAACCCGGTCAATAGGCAGGCGCGCTTTTCCCATTACCGGTTTTTCCGATACGGTCGCAGCTACATTTTCAATTGCTGTGAGCAGCTCCGGTATCCCTTCCCCAGTTACTGCCGACACCGCTATGATTGGCGATCCTTTCAGAATGGTCCTATCAACATACTCTCTTATTTCGTCTTCTACCAGCATAAGCCAATCCTCGTCCACCATATCCTTCTTCGTAACTACGATTACCCCTTTGTCAATCCCCAGCAGTTCAATAATATCTCCATGTTCTCGGGTTTGCGGCATTACCCCTTCGTCAGCAGCAATGGTAAAAAGGACCATATCGATGCCGAAGGCTCCGGCCAGCATATGGCGGATAAACCGTTCATGTCCGGGGACATCTACTATAGCGGCTTTTTGGTTATTAGGAAGTATAAATGGCGCAAATCCCAGCTCAATGGATATGCCCCTTTGCTTCTCTTCTTTAAGCCTATCGGTCTCAATCCCGGTCAACCTTTTTACCAGCGTGGTCTTGCCATGGTCAATATGTCCGGCAGTGCCAATGATCAGTCTTTGCATGGATTGCCCTCCGCCATCGAACTATAATCCAGCATCTCCTGACAGACCGTAATCAGAGTGTCTACTAGAAGAACTTCTTCCCCTGGATTAATGGTCCGCATACTAATTATCATGGTATCGTCTTGTATCCGCGTCAATACAGCCGGGTTTTTCCCCCTGAGTCGGCGGGCTATCTTGTCCAAATACTTATCGGTAAAGTTTATCTGTACCCCATACCCTGGTATCTTATAGGTAGGATATGCACCTCCCCCAACCATATCTTCGGTAGCTATGATTTTAACTCTGGCAACCAGTCTGTTATCCATACTTTCCGACAACATTTTTGCCAGAAGGCCGGCTCGGGAGTTTAGTTCGTCCAGGCTGGCCGTCAACATCCTTAAAATCGGTATATTTCTTAACGGATCGCCGCAGAGGTATTCCAAAAGAGTCCCCTCCAGGGCAGCAATGGTCAATTTATCCACCCGCAGAGCGCGGGTTAGCTGATTCTTTTTCATGGCAGCAATGATGGGTTTTTTCCCAGCCACAATCCCGGCCTGAGGTCCGCCCAATAGCTTGTCCCCGCTGAATGTTATAATATCCACTCCGGTTGCTATGCTCTCCTGAACAGTTGGCTCTTCTTTCAGGCCCCATTTCTTCAGATCAGTCATTATCCCGCTACCCAAGTCTTGCATTACCGGAACTTGTCTCTCCTTGCCGAGGGCAACCAGTTCATTAAGAGGAACCTCTTCCGTAAAACCGACTATTTTGTAGTTAGAAGTATGGGCAGTAAACAGTAACCCGGTATTTTCATTAATAGCATTGGAATAATCACTGACATAGGTTTTATTGGTTGTTCCTACCTCGATCAGACGCGCTCCACTTTGTTTCATTACCTCTGGAATCCGAAAAGCGCCGCCAATTTCAACTAATTGCCCTCGGGATACAATCACCTCACGGTCTTTGGCGAGAGTATTCAGGCCCAATAATACCGCTGCAGCATTATTGTTGACCACCAGTCCAGCTTCCGCTCCAGTGAGCTTTAACAATATCTCCTCCACATGATGGTAACGCGTTCCGCGTTCGCCTGTCCCTAAATCAAATTCCAGGTTATTATAATTACGTCCCATATCCTGCATATAACTCAGGGCTCGTTCACTTAAGGGCGCTCTTCCTAAATTGGTATGCAGCACTACCCCTGTTCCATTGAGGACTGTCTGCATAGTTCCCTGAGTGGAGTGGGCCAATAATTGAGTCATTCGTTCCTGAATATCAGCAATAAGGCTTTCCTTGCTGAGTTCTTTCCCGCTTAAACGCAAATGCTCCCTGGTTTCGGCTACTGCCTGCCTGAGATTGGCCGTAATAAACTCCCGATTATATTGGTTAAGCAAGGTTATTACCTGCGGCAGCGCCAAAAGTTCATCTATTGCTGGGATATTCCTGAGGTTCAGCATATCAAGCCTCCTTGAATCGATGTAGTATTAACATTAATTTATAGTATAACTCTGTGGAAATGTCTTTTGTAGTCCTATAAACCAAAGCCGCCATTATTGATACCCCCAGAACTCCAAAGACTGGGTATATTTTAGCCACAAGACTGGCAAAACTCTGCATGGATAAGGGTACCGCCATGGTCATGCACAGAATTAAACAGCCTTTATAATTTAATCCGGTAAATTGGGCAAACCGCTGGGTAAATCCATATGCATTAGCAAGTGCGGTAGTTATGATCCCTAGCCATAGCACAATTGTATAAACAAGTTTAGTCGTTACGTTCACTTGCCCTGCCACATAAAGCATCGGTACCTGGTAGCTTAACACCACTGGAATGAACTTACTAAGGGCTAAATAATTTACAATTACCATCCCCCCGAGCGCCAATCCCCCCCAAGCTGCTCCAAGCACTCCATTACGTCTGCCGGTAAGACTCCGATATTGGGTTAAAACAACCATCGCCAGGGAAAAATTGTAGGAGACATATAAAACTGAACTTATAGCCCAGTCCCAAGTATTATCAACGCCGAGAGCGCCCTCCTGGTACTCAACTGAATTGCTCTTCATAAGGAAAGCTACGTAACCGGAGATAATGATCATCAGCATTAATTTAATCGGCACAAGCAGATTATATGAATAAATCAGGCCTTTTCTGCCGGTTAACAACAAGATCACCACCACCAAATAGGCCAACAAAATCCCCAAATTTTTGGGAAGACACAGGTGTTCGTAAAATACCGCTCCACTTGCCGATAACATTGTGCTGATCCCTAAAAACAAAAAGACGGCTACCAGGACATCAAGTAACCCGCCCAATCGATCACCAAGCAAGTACTTCAATAACTCCTGATGATTAGACGCCTTTTGGGCATGCGCCAGGTACAGCAGGCGGGCGCCACAAGCCGCAAACATTACTGTAGCCCAGATAGTTCCATAAAATCCCGAGTGCCCATATATGACGAAAAATTGAACCAACTCCTGCCCCGATGCGAATCCAGCCCCAATGACTGCGCCCAGATATCCCATGATTATCATCACGCGGTATCTTATATTTTATCCCCCCTTTCCTCTCCATGTTTAAATAAATATTCGGATGTCGCTAAAATAGCCGCATAAAATCATCTCTATGGGCAACAATTAGGGTAACCGTTTTGATGAAGGAGGCATTTATGTCAAAATTCCCCATGGGGCTAGTTTCTACTTTGGCCTCCGTACACTATTTGGATCCGCAGAGCTTGGACTGTTTGGACAAAGCCATATATGCTGCACTTACTAATTTGAATCCATTGTTTAACCGGGATTTGGTATATTTATGTATTGGCACTGACCGTGCCACCGGGGATTGCCTGGGCCCTTTGGTGGGGACTTTGCTTAAGGCTCGATTGCCGAATCTTAATCTCTTTGGTACCTTGGAAACGCCGTCACACGCCGTCAATTTAACGTCGGTTTTGTCGGAAATCCACCGTATTTATATGGATCCCCTTATCATACCCATAGATGCAAGCCTGGGCCATCAGGAACGGATCGGCTATATTACCGTTCAGTCCGGAGGCTTGACCCCAGGCACCGCTTTGCATAAAACTCTGCCCACTATAGGCGATTTTCACATTTCAGCAGTAGTCAATGTAGGCGGCTATTTAGAACAAATAGTCTTACAAAATACTCGGTTACATGTTGTTTATAAAATGGCGGAGATTATTGCCAAAGGCTTATTCCGGGCACATATTCAGCACGATTTGGATAAGCGCCTCTATCAAGCTGCTCCTGCATCCAATTAGTCCTTATTAGATCTAGCCCTTTCCTGCTGGATTAAACGAAATCAGATCCTGCTGTAGTATAATATACATAATTGATTAGCCGCAGCGAGGTTTAACGACTTGATCGATCAGGCGGACAGGAACCCTACTGATTCTGAGGGGTGCGTTGGATGGAATTTTTGTTTTTCGACTGTTTTTCCGGAATATCCGGTGACATGATTATAGGCGCCTTGCTCGATAGTGGGGCTTCTTTTGAGCATCTGCGGCAAGGTATTGCGGCACTACCTATTGAGTCAGATATTTCTGTTCGAAAACAGCTAGTCCAAGGGATAAGCTGTTCGTCGTTTACGGTTGAAAGCCGGACCGCTCCGGTTCGTCATTTAAGAGATATCCTTGAAATCATAAATACAAGTTCCTTGTCTCTTCCAGTCAAGAATGGTTCTGCTCTGGTGTTCCATAAGATCGCTGCGGCGGAAGCCGCCGTACATGATATAGACCCGGGAGAGGTACATTTTCATGAAATTGGGGCAGTTGATACCATCGTCGATATTGTGGGAACTTATTTGTGCCTGGAGTCGATGGGTCTGCCTAAAGTCTATTCCTCTCCACTGCCTTGGACGCAAGGGTTCGTAGACATTAGCCACGGCCGTTACCCACTGCCTGCTCCAGCTACTGCACTGCTATTACGGGGCTATCCGTGCAACCTGGTTGCCGAGCCTACTGAGTTGGTAACTCCCACCGGCGCGGCTTTATTAACCTCCATCGCTTCCCCTGTAAATAATCTGCCTGCCTTCATCCCTGTCAAAATTGGGTATGGAGCCGGAAGATCAACAAGAACAGATAAAGTTCCCAATCTGCTGCGAATAATGGGTGCCAGAATAGCTGCTCTTTGTTTACTAACCGAATCGGTGTCGATACTGGAGACCGAGGTGGACGATTTGAATCCAGAGATATTCTCACATCTTCATCAATTATTTACCACCCACCCTGCAGTGCATGACTATTTTACAACCGCCGTACAGATGAAAAAGAACCGCCCGGGCATCCTGATCACGGTTGTTACAGTACCGGAAGCGGAATCTTCTTTGGCAAGTTTGTTATTGCAAGAGTCCGGGTCTCTGGGAGTTAGGTGTCGACAGCAAAAACGTTACTTGCTCAGCCGCCGAGATGAGACAATAATTACCCCTTGGGGACCGGTAAGGGTCAAAGTTGCCCTAGTGTCCCCTGGAGAATTACGCGTTAAACCAGAGTTCGATGATTGTCAGGCTATTGCCATTCGCGAAAAATTACCTCTTCTTAAAATATATACCGTGATAAATGGCATAATAGCTTCCCATGGTATGAATTCCGATTAAATGTTTTAGGCTTAGTTTCACCTCAATTCCTCATTTTGTTTCACGTGAAACATGTCCAATCTGGCATCCTGTTTGTTTCGCTTATTTCCATATGCCTTCGTTAAACGAGAACTGGTCTTTTTGTGGCGCTAGACCATCGGAATAAAAAACCCTCCAAGAATAACCTGAAGGGTAGTTGGGTGTTCAGTTTCAATATTTCCCGGCTCTTTCCCCACGAAAGTTACGCGCCCAAGATTTCCAATATTCGCTCCAGTTCCTCCTCATTGTAATATAAGATCTCCAGTTTCCCGCCTCGTCTTTGAGGGGTTATCTCCACCCTGGTTCCAAGTATGGTTTGTAAGCGATCCTCTAATTCCAATAAGTCGGGATTTCTCCCGGAAACCTTTTTCTTGTTTTTGATCCGCGTCTTTGCTTTCCCCTCCGTCTGACGGACTGATAACTTGTTCTCAATTATCTCGTGGGCAGCCGCAATCTGTTCGCGCGAGGTCTTCAATGCCAGTAATGCTCTAGCATGCCCTGCCGTAATCTTCTTTTTGTCAATCATTTCTACTATTTCTGGGCTGAGGTTCAACAACCTTATTGTATTAGCAATGTACGCCCTGCTTTTTCCCACCTTAGTGGCTACTTGCTCCTGAGTGTAATGGTATTGTTCCAGCAAATTTTTAAAAGCTATTGCCTCTTCTATCGCTGATAGATCTTCTCTTTGAAGATTTTCCACTAATGATATCTCAGCTGCTTCTATATCCTCTATCTCTTTAACCACTGCAGGCAAGGTTGACAATCCGGCCAATTGGGCTGCCCGCCAACGTCTCTCCCCGGCTACTATCTCAAAGGCACTGCCTTTAGGCCTCACTA
>CAZOZX010000002.1:0-22846 GCA_964584415.1 uncultured Syntrophomonas sp. | reverse complement strand
CCGTGTTCCTTAATAGAATTTACTAATTCCTTCAAGGATTTTTCCTCGAAATTTTTTCTGGGTTGGTTTGCTTGCGGAACGATTCGTTTGAGCTCTAAATCCATAACCGGCGCGGCCCCGGTTTCAACCGACGGCAAAAGTGCCTCCAACCCTCTACCTAGTCCGCGTTCTTTCTTTGTCACGTTCCAATACCTCCCTGGCTAAATCTTGATATACTTCTGCACCTTTGGAGCGCGCATCGTAAAGGGCAATCGGCTTCCCATGACTGGGTGCCTCACTTAACCTTACGTTACGAGGAATAATCGTCTTATAGACATCTTTCCGAAAGTGTTTCTTGACCTCGTCCACCACCTGTATGGAAAGATTAGTCCGTCCGTCAAACATCGTAAACAATATTCCTTCCACTCTGAGTTTGGGATTCAGTTGTTTTCGGACCAACTGTATAGTATCCATTAATTGACTGAGCCCCTCCAACGCATAATATTCACATTGTAGCGGAATCAATACTGAATCACAGGCAGTAAGTGCATTTATGGTTAGCAAACCCAGTGAAGGTGGGCAGTCGATTATAATGTAGTTATAATATTCCGCGATCGGGGCCAAGGCTATGGCCAGCGCTTGTTCCCGGTGGGGTAAAGCAACCAACTCCACCTCAGCCCCGGCCAAGTCAATTGTGGCAGGAATCAAGTCTAGTCGATCGACCTTCGTTACGGTCATCACTTGGGGTAATTCTAATCCCTCAATTATAAAATCATGAAGACAATATTTTAATCGCTTGCGATTGACCCCAAGTCCACTGGTGGCATTACCCTGTGGATCCGCATCAACCAGTAGCACTTTGTGGCCCTCCAAGGCGATATATGTTGCCAGATTAATAGCCGTAGTAGTTTTGCCCACTCCGCCCTTCTGGTTTGTAACCGCAATTATCTGACCCATCATTGTCCACCTTTCCGACCCAACCCGCTTTCCGCTTAATCGCCCTGTATCGGCGGGTTCTCCACCCTGACTGTTATTATACCAAAATAATGCCGTATTGTTTTTATGGTTTAATAAAAAATGCTTTCTGCAAAATAAAAAAGCAGGGGATAAACCTCCTGCCTCAAGTATTAATACTACCTCGTATTTATCAGCATTTTGCCATCAATCGGTTTTGACGCTTCAGCTTGGGAACCCGAATAACGATCTCGTATTCATCATCGGTCTCCGACTCTAACATTACCATGTCGATCCCTATCTTTTGGGCTCTATTCACGGTTTCTTTAATTGTATTCATGAATATTCGAGCATCTTTTATGACACTTGACACCTGCTGCCCGATACTGCCATCCTGGTTTTCTTGGGGTAGATTGTTATGGCGCAGTCTTTCCACCACTGCCTCGGTTTCTTTTACTGTCAAATCTTTTTCATAAATAGCCAGGAGGACTTCTTTTTGGTTGTGGACCGAGTTCAATTTTAACAAGGACCGCGCATGTCTTTCGGTCACCGTTTCAGGTACTATTAGACAACGCAATTCCCGCGCCAATCTGAGCAGGCGAAGTTTATTGGCAACAGAAGACTGGCTCCTCCCTACTGTTTGGGCGACTTCATCCTGGGTCATGCCAAATTCACTGATTAACCTACTGTATGCCTCCGCTTCTTCAAAATAGTTTAGATCTCGACGCTGCAGGTTCTCAATCAAGGCTACCGCTGCTATTTCCTGGTCATCCATCTCTTGAATTACGGCCGGGATGGTTGCCTTTCCGATCATACGGCAGGCTCTAATACGGCGCTCCCCGGCAACAAGTTGATAGCCTATCGCTGTCTTGCGAACGATTATCGGCTGAATCACTCCATACATTGTGATAGACTGGGCCAGTTCTTTAAGTTCGGTATCGTTGAAATCTTTACGGGGTTGATATGGATTTCGGCTAATTGACTCCAATGGCAGATCAATGATCTTTGCATGTTTAACTTTGGCTAGCCATTTTTTGAAAGTTTTCTTGGCCACCTTATCGCCTCCATGTTTACAACGGCCTCTTCGCCGGCGCACCAACCTTGCGCGGGTATATAGGTGGGGTAGGGTGTATCTTTTCCACTACCACAATAGCTCTATCCTGATCATTTATGAGTGCATATGGGTATATTCCTGCCAAACGGCCCCCCAATGTTTCCAGAGCCGTCTGAGCATCGGATATTTCCTGCTGGTAGTTGCTTCCTTTCCACATTAAAAGTCGTCCGGCTCGTTTAACCAGCGGCACTCCATATTCCAACAGGATTCTCATACTAGCAACTGCCCGGCTAGTGCATATATCATATGCTCCCCGGTGCTGGCTATCCTGGCCCAGCATTTCCACCCGGGTCCTTATCACTTTGACATTGGTAAGCTGTAAAGCAACAATGGTCTCTTTTAGGAAGCAACTTTTCTTCAAATCAGACTCTACCAGGGTCATGTCACATTGTGGTTCAGCCATCGCCAGGATCAAACCGGGAAAACCTGCCCCGCTACCTATATCCACGATCTTCTGACCTGCCAAAGGTAGTATTTGCAGTGCCGCTAAGCTATCCTTAACATGCAAGTGTAGGTCTGCAAATGTTGTTTGGCGGCTGACCAAGTTTTGTCGCTTATTTTCTTCCATTAACAATTGCAAAAATCTGTTTACATTTATTTCCATGCTGTTTTGTCAATTCCTTCTTTTTTCCAAAGAAATTAATAAAATATTTATATCTGCCGGTGTAACTCCGGATATTCGGGAAGCATGCCCTATTGATTCGGGTTTTATCTCCTTTAATTTCTGCAAGGCTTCATTGGATAAACTGTAAACTTCGTCGTAATTAATATCTCCCGGTATTCGTTTGCTCTCTATTTTTTCAAACCGGCGCACCTGATCCAATTGTTTATTGATGTAACCCTCATATTTACACTGAATTTGGATCTGATCCATTACTTCAAACGCATCTGGTTCCATCCATCCTCGTTCGACCAAGTTGTCTATCCTAAGTTCAGGCCGGCGCAACAATTCCCAAAGAGATGTCCGGTCTCGCAAGGGGGCACTCCCGCTATTGGCTAAATATTGCCCCATCCCGGGGTCTGCTGGTGTAAAAGAGGTATTTTGCAAGTTTGAGATCCCTTTCTCCAGCCGTGATTTTTTGTCTTTAAATATTTCCCAGCGGAAATCATCTACCAGCCCGATTTGCCGGCCCTTTTCGGTCAATCTAAGGTCGGCATTATCCTGCCTTAATAATAGGCGGTATTCAGCCCTTGAAGTAAGCATGCGATACGGCTCATCTGCCTGCTTAGTGACTAAATCATCTATCAGCACACCTATATAAGCATCGCTTCTCTTTAATATAAATGGCTCCCTGCCTTGGATTTTCAAAGCAGCATTAATACCAGCGATTAATCCTTGGGCTGCAGCCTCTTCATAACCAGAGGTACCATTAATCTGCCCAGCGGTGAAAAGACCTGCAACTACCTTATTTTCCAGGCTGAGCATGGCTTGGGAGGGGATTACGTAATCATATTCGATTGCATACCCGGTGCGAATCATATGGACATTCTCTAAGCCAGGAATGCTTCGTAAGACTCTGATCTGTACGTCTTCAGGCAAACTGGTATTCAGGCCCTGTACATACATTTCGTCGGTATCACGACCTTCCGGTTCTATGAAAAGCTGGTGAGAGTTCTTATGAGAGAACCTCACCACTTTGTCCTCAAATGACGGACAGTACCGCGGTCCTCGTCCTTTGATAACTCCAGTAAACATCGGCGCCCGGTCAATGTTTTCCATTACAATCCGGTGAGTTTCTGTCGTTGAATGGGTTAACCAGCATGATAATTGCTGCCTGGTGGGCAAGGGGCTGATAAACGAGAATCTCCACGGTATATCATCTCCAGGTTGTTCTTCCATCCTGTTAAAGTCGACGGTTTTGCGATCAATCCGGGGAGGAGTCCCAGTTTTGAAGCGGCCTAATCTTATTCCCATAGCCCGCAGGCTGTCGGATAGTCTAACCGCAGGGAACTGGTTGCTGGGCCCGCCGTCATAAATTACCTCTCCTGCAATAATGCGGCCCTTAAGATAAGTGCCGGTCGTCAGTACAATGGACTGGCATTGGTAACGAGCCCCCGTCCTTGTAATAATGCTAATTACTTTCCTTTCAGCACTTTCTATTTCTTCAACCTCGGCCATAAGTACATCCAGCCCTGGCTGGCCCAGAATCGTCTTGATCATCTCCCGACCATACTCATGTTTGTCCGCTTGGGCCCTGAGTGCTTGTACCGCAGGCCCCTTTCCAGTATTTATCATCCGGATTTGAATATTGGCCTTGTCAATGTTGACCCCCATCTCTCCTCCGAGGGCATCGATTTCCCGTACCAACTGGGCTTTGGCTGGTCCCCCTATAGATGGATTACATGGCATCAAAGCTATATACTCCACGCTCATCGTGACTAAAAGTGCCCTACATCCCATCCGGGCGGCAGCCAGAGCGGCCTCGCAGCCGGCATGCCCTGCCCCGATAACTATTACTTCATATTTACCTGCTTCATAGATCATTTATTTAGCTCCTTATTTTCCAATACAGAACTCACTGAATATCCGATCAATAACATCCTCTTTAAGTGTTTTACCTCTAATTTCGCCCAGGGTTTCTAATGCTCCCCAGATATCAATGGCCAGACAGTCCAGTGGGACTCCTCCGATAGACTGCCGAGCGGTTTCAACCTGGCATCGAGTGCGCTCCAATGCATCTCTTTGGCGCAGGTTAATCATTATATCCATCCCATCTCCGGGTAAGTTTCCACTCAAAACCTTTTCTTCAACCGCTAACTCCAATTCCTCTAAACCTACCTCGTTTATTACTGATCCTCTTATTACCCTAACATCGGGGAACAGCTGCTCTAATTGGTCTGTACTTATTCTCTTTGCTTCCAAGTCATCTTTATTGACTAATACAATAACCCTCTCCCGGTTTACCATATTGTAAATATTCATATCCTCTTGGCAGATGCCTTCGGTTACATCCAACATAAATATCAAGAGCTCTGCCTGCTCAATTACCTCACGTGATTTTTCTACTCCGATCTTCTCAACAAAATCCTCTGTAACGCGGATGCCTGCAGTATCCATAAGTTTTACCGGGATTCCCCTAATGTTTATATAATCCTCCACCACATCCCTGGTTGTTCCAGGAATATCAGTAACAATAGCCTTCTCTTTTCTAAGCAAGGCATTAAGAAGACTAGATTTTCCTACATTGGGTCTACCACAAATTACTACATTTATTCCATCCCGGTATATCTCATTTCTTCGGCCTACCCTCAGCAATCGGTCTAGTTTAATCCTGGCTGACTCAAGAATTAGCCCCGCCTCTTCATCGTTCAGATCTCCGACCTCTTCCGGAAAGTCCAAGCTCGCTTCCAGCAATGCATTGACTTGTAGTAAATCCTCTTCGATTTCATCAATATACAGACTATTTCCTTCCAACTGCCGCATAGCCAGTCGTAGTCCTTGGTCCGTTTTTGCTCTAATCACATCTATAACCGCTTCCGCCTGACTTAGATCCAAACGTCCGTTCAAAAAAGCCCGCTTGGTAAACTCACCTGGTTCGGCTAACCGTATCCCTAATTCAAGGCAGCTCTGCAGACACCGGCGGACGGGCAGGCTACCTCCATGGCAATTAATTTCTACTACGTCTTCACCGGTATAACTATGTGGGGCTCTCATTATGCTTGCCAGAACCTGGTCGATTTTACTACCGTCCATTTCTTTAATCCAACCTAAGCTAAGGGAAAAAGCAGGACGTTCGTTCAACATTGTCCCTGTGGATGGTTCAAAAATTTTATTCACTAATTCGATTACCCCACTGCCACTCAACCTTATTATGCCAATAGCGCCATCGCCTGGGGGCGTGGATAATGCTGCAATCACATCCTCGTTGCTCATTTGCTCCACCTCTTTACATTGTTTTTGTACGCCATTACCGCCATTCGAGTATAAAAGCCCGTTCACTCTACGTATTCTACGCTTCGTTTACGGGCTTTGCCAACTACTACAATCTGGATTAAAGAATCATTTCTAATAGATTATTTTATTTCTTTAAGGCTATAACTACTTTGCGATTGGGTTCCTCTCCCAATGAATAGGTAACTAATTGTGGATCCTCTTGCAGGATTGTATGTACTATCCTTCTCTCTTGTGGATTCATAGGCCGCATAATCACGTTTTTCTGTGTCTGTTTTACTTTCTCGGATAGTCTTAAAGCCAGGGCTTCAAGTGATTGCTCTCTTTTTTTTCTATAATCCTCTACATCGAGTATAATCCGTATTTTCTGTTCCCTCTTACGGTTAACCATAAGGCCAGCGATAAACTGCAAGGCATTCAAAGTCTCTCCTTTGCGCCCAATGAGTAATCCCATATCTTTGCCGATGATATTGATCCGCGTCACACCATTTTCCCATTCAACATTTTCAATTTGATATTCTATTTTCATCTTCTGAAGCAGATCCTCTACTACCTTTAGTGCTTCATTTTGCGGCTTTTCTATTACGGATACTTTTACAACGGCCGGTTTGTTTCCTATAATACCTAGTAGTCTTTTACTAGGTTCCTCTATTATCTCTATTGTAACATCGTCAATTTCACAACCGAGTTCATCTAGGGCTGCTTTTATTGCCTCATCAACGCTTTTTCCTTTTTTTTCTACTATTTGGTTTGGCATTATTATCGCTTCCTCCTTTGCCTTTATGAGAATCTTCAGCAAAATCTTCATTGTCTTCAAGTGGGGTCGGTTCGGTTAATGCTTCAACCTGTACTCCCACTCCCGTATCGAGTTTCCCCTGTCTATGGGTATAGTTAACATATAATTGCTGAAGAATCCCTAAAATATTAAACACCACCCAGTAAAGGCCAAGCCCGGCAGGAACCGTGAACGTAATATAGGCCATCATCAAAGGCATAAAATACAACATGGCTTTTTGAGTGGGATCATTGCTATCGCTGGTTGATATTTTTTGCTGATAATAGGTCGTAAGCCCTGCTAAGACAGGTAATATAAACTTAGTAATATCAGGATCATTCTTAACCAAGAGCGCTACGTCATTTATCCATAGGAAACCTTTATGGGCGGTGTCCATGTACTGAAATTTATACAGGGACTGATAAAAAGCAATAAAAATCGGCATCTGAATAAGGAGGGGCAAACAGCCGCCCATCGGATTTACTCCATGCTCCTTATATAATTCCATGGTTTTTTGCTGCAGTACCTGAGGATCGTCTTTATATCTTTCCTGAATTTGTTTAGCCTTGGGCGCGATCTCTTGCATCGCTCGCATGGACTTCATTTGTTTTTGGGTAAGAGGGAACATAACCAATTTAATGGCAATAGTCATAAAAATTATTGCCAATCCATAACTGGGCATACCTATTTGAACTGTGAACGTGTACATTAAATTGATTACATTAGTAAACCACTGTATAAAAGCCTGCCACAAAAGCTTAACCCTGCCCTTCAATTACAGCTATATTCATTGGCTCTATTTTCACTGATCCCTAGGGTACCGGGTCGTACCCTCCAGGATGAAATGGATGACACCGGCTTATCCTTTTCAAGGTCAACCATCCACCTTTAATAACCCCATGATTCTGGATGGCCTCAATGGAATAGTTGGAACAGGAGGGGTAGAATCGACAGACTGGTCGCTTAAAAATCCCAAACTTTTGATAAGTTTTGATCAGATGAATAAGCATGTCCTTCAATTGTTGACGGCCTTTCTTATCAATCGTAGGAACTCGCTTTCTATCTGTTCAAACGTTGCCTCTTTAATACCATGCCGGGCGACTATCACTAAATCATACCCCTTTGGTAGTCCGATCCAGTTTTTTCTGATTACTTCTCGAATCTGTCTTTTGGCTCTATTTCTTACTACCGCATTTCCTATTCTCTTAGAAGTTACCACTCCAGCCCTAATATCCTTAAGCGAATCGCTGCTGGCAAACAATATCAGGTATTTGCCTATTAACCTCCGGCCATTTTTGTAGATAAAGTTGTATTGCCGACCCCGGTTTATTCTACAGTCTTTATGCAGCATAAGAAATCCTTCGTTGACGGTAAAATAATAGGTCGTTCTAACGACCTATGCAGTGAGTTTCTTCCTGCCTTTTAATCTGCGCATAGCAATTACTTTTCTTCCGCCTGCTGTAGACATTCTTTTTCTGAATCCATGTACTCTTTTCCGTTGCCTCTTTTTTGGTTGATAGGTTCTCTTCATTGATTAGTGCCCCCTTAATTTTTCCAGTACCTATTATTATATTGATAAAACCGTCAGCATGTCAAGAAACACTGTACTTCTAAATACTTCTAATCATATCTAAAATCTGCTACTATATATATTGATGCCATTTTCAGAATAAGCAGTGGTATCTTACTTTAATAGCAATAATTATCTCTAACAGTTTTCGGAAGTTTTTCCCCACTGATCCCATAAGTAGGAGGCAATCTATGTCCCGTGATATTAATTATGAGTCTTTGTTTGAAGAGCTTTTACAAGCCTTCCGCAAAGATATTGGTACCACTAGTTTTGATATCTGGTTTGCAGGGGTTGCCTATAATACTTATCGCAATGATAAATTATACATAATGGTTCCCAACGCCCTTACTCGGGAATGGATTGAATCGCGCTATTTAGATCAACTACAAAACAAATTCCGCGAGATTAGTAGAACGGATACGACACTACTATTAATCACTGAGCCCCTTGTGGAAAAAGATGGTTTCATTTCACCACTCAATCCCAAATATACCTTTAGTACTTTTGTGGTGGGTAATAGTAATCGCTTTGCCCATGCCGCTTGCTATGCAGTTGGAGAAGCTCCTGCCCGTGCCTACAATCCATTATTCATATACGGCGGGGTTGGTTTGGGTAAAACTCATTTGATGCAGGCCATTGCTCATCGTATTATTGAGAACCGTCCCTCCTATTCTGTAGTGTATGTGTCCTCGGAACAGTTCACAAATGAAATTATTAGTGCAATTAGAGATGACAGCACTCAAGCTTTTCGTAATAAATATCGAAATGTTGACGTTTTGCTTATAGATGATATCCAGTTTTTAGCCGGTAAAGAAAGAACCCAGGAAGAGTTTTTCCACACTTTCAACACCCTGTATGAAAACAATAAACAGGTTGTTATATCCAGTGACCGTCCTCCTAAGAATATTCCCACACTTGAAGATAGGCTTCGTTCTCGTTTTGAATGGGGATTAATTACGGACATCCAAATCCCCGATTTAGAAACTCGTATAGCCATTTTGCGTAAAAAGGCCAGTAATGATGGATTAACTATTCCTATGGAGATATTAGATTATATTGCCAATAACATTGATTCTAATATTCGAGAATTAGAAGGTGCCTTAGTTCGCTTGGTTGCCTATGCAACCATCAATAACATGCAACTAAATATGGAAACAGCAACGGAGGCGCTTAAAGATATAATGCCTCCGCCTCTTCCCAAGAAAATTACTATTGAATGTATTCAAAAAGAAGTATGTAAATACTACGGAATTAATCTCAGTGAATTACTTTCTAAAAAAAGAAATAAACAATTGGTTTATCCTCGTCATATAGCTATGTTTCTATGCCGCAAAATGACCGATGCCTCCTTTCCTCTTATAGGGGATCAGTTTGGCGGACGTGATCATACCACGGTTATGCACGGGGTCGATAAAATCGAAAAAGAGGTGGCGATTGATCCATCTTTATCTACAACTTTGGAGAGGATATGTAAACAGTTAGATCCCAGTCTGGTTTTATAGTACAGAAAAATATTAACAGGCTTGTCCACCTGCTTCGTTGAAATAAAATTGGGTTCTTATCGTCCTTTTACACAATTTGCACACTACTACTATTATTACGACATATTTTTTAAGAATAAATAATAAAAGGAGGTTCGGTCTTTGAAGTTTAATATTGAAAAAAGAGAAATAACTGCTCTAACCACACTGGTACACCGCGCTGCCGCTAACCGTAATACTGTTCCTATTTTATTAGGTTTGCATATCACTATTAGCCGCGACAAGGGTTTGACTATGACGGCAACTGATATGGAGATTGGTATAAAAGCAACAACATCCAATGTTGATATTGTTGAGGAAGGAAGTGTACTGGTTAATGCTAATTATTTTGCCGACTTTATGAAATTATTGCCTGACACTATAATATCCTTTGAATTAAAAGAAGAAGCCTCCAAGTTAGTTATCGGGTATGGACGTTCATCCAGCCGTTTAAATATTTATCAAGAAAAAGACTATCCGGATTTACCCATAGGTAAAATGGAAAAAGTATTTTCTATACCGCAAGATATCTTGAAAGAGGGTCTTAAGAAAACTTCCTTCGCCACGGCAGTAAATCATTTCCGCCAGGTTTTCACCGGGGTATTATTTGATTGCTTAGGAGATGGAAATCTTAAAATAGTGGCTTCAGATACTCATCGAATGGGTTACTATACTTATACTCTGGCAAATAAGGATGTAGAACCAAATAAATTCGTCATTCCCATCAGGACCGTAAATGAACTAATGCGTTTTTTAGAAGATAGTCCAGAAGAAATAAATGTAGCGATGTCGGAAAATAATGTTATTTTTTATAAAGATGATTTTATATTGCTGTCACGTTTGATTGAAGGACAATATCCTAATTATGAAAGTGTAGTCCCATCAACCTTTATTAGCGACTTAAAAATAAAAACTTCGATATTAGCTGCAAGTTTAGGTAGAGCCAGAATTATGCCCACGGATGACAAATTTCAGATTCAGCATGTCCAATTTAATTTAAATAATGAAGAGGTTGAGTTGACTTCCAATTCAGAAAGTATGGGCGAAATATGTGAAGTAATAGACGATGTTGTTATAGAAGGGGAAAAAGGTATTAAAATAGCCTTTAATACCAATTATTTTTTGGATGCTGTTAAGATGTTCGAAAATGAATGCGATACGCTACTTATAAAACTTTCTGGGCCATTGAGTCCAGCTCTTATTAAAAATCCGGACAAAGATAATTATCTTTACATTCTAGTCCCTATGCGAACGAATAATTAACAAAGGATTATTTTTTTGGAGATATCTAAACTAAAAATAAGAAATTTTCGTAATATTGCTAGAATAGAATTTGAACCAGCCCCTGGATTGAATATATTTACCGGTGATAATGGCCAGGGAAAGACCAATTTATTAGAATCAATTTTTGTTCTGGCCACAGGAGGCTCATTTCGCCGATCTACAGATACTGATTTGGTTAAATATGGTTGCAGCAGCTATTGTTTGGATTTTCAATATTGCATATCTGAGAGGTCAATAGAGGCTCAACTGAAATACAACCTAAACGGCAACAAATTATACCAGGTCAATAATAAAAAGAGTAATCAAAATAATCAGGACCGTATTAGAGTGGTAACGTTTACACCGGATGATCTTTTTTTAATTAAAGGTTCTCCATCCAAAAGGAGAGCCTTTTTAGATTTTACTCTCAAACAAATATCTAACGAATATCTATATAACTTTGATAATTATCTGAACACACTTAGAAAAAGGAATAATTTTCTAAAAAGGGAGCAAACTTCTGGAAAAACATTTAAAATTATTAACGATCTTTTCGTTGAAAATTCTATCCGGTTGATAATACAGCGTCTAAATTTTGTTCAGTTACTGGAAGATATTAGTAGGCCTATTTTCAGTTCAATAAATGAATCCCAGAATGATATGAGGATAAAATACGCTCTGTCATTTGCGGTCGAGAATGATAAAATCAATATGGATATCTTAAAGGAAGCCATGCATAAAAATATTTGTGCAAAACTAAACGAAGAAATTAAAAGAAGAAGGTCTCTGGTGGGACCTCATTTGGATGACATTAATGTATACCATGATGGACGATCAGCCCAAATATTTGCATCTCAAGGGCAGCAACGCAATTTATCAATCAGTATGAAAATGGCCGAGTTATATGCTTTTTATAAGGTAAAAGGATATTTTCCTATACTTTTATTAGACGATGTTCTATCAGAATTAGATGAGCAAAAAAAATCAATGTTAATGAAATATTTACGTGAAGCCGAGTTTCAGACTTTTTTAACTGCTGTGAGTATTGATAAGAAGGATGATTATGGCTGCACCCATTATGGATTGGAAGAAGGACGGTTGGAAAGAAAGGAGTTATAAGTGTGTACTTGCACTTAGGGGACGACACAGTAATATGCGGGGATAAATTAATCGCGATTATAAATTTGGAAGAACCGGTTTCCTCCGAATTGAAACAATTGATCGAAGATGCTAATTTAGACAAGACTTTACGAATCATAAGCAGTGAAAAGAAGAAGTCTATGATTTTATGCGATGATGGCCAATATTTATCGCCTATTTCATCAAATACTCTATATAAAAGAGCAATACATTTCCTCAAGGAGGGTTAATAAGTGGATAGACCTGAAAATGGATATAATGCTTCTGATATTCAGGTACTGGAGGGATTAGAGGCAGTACGCATGCGTCCCGGAATGTATATCGGATCCACCGGGCCAAAAGGATTACATCATTTGGTTTATGAAATCGTCGATAATAGTATTGACGAGGCAGTAGGCGGCAACTGCGATAGAATTGATGTGGTAATAAATCCCGACAATAGTGTTACGGTGTCTGATAACGGGCGGGGGATACCGGTGGATATACATCCGCAGATAGGAATACCGGCAATAGAAGTAATCCTTACCACCCTGCATTCGGGGGGCAAATTTGGTGGTAGCGGGTATACTATCTCCGGAGGACTACACGGGGTTGGCTTATCCGTAGTAAATGCATTGTCGTACAAGATGGAAGTAGTAGTGAAAAAAGATGGGCATATACACCATCAAGAGTACGAAAGAGGTAAACCCATCACTTCTTTAAAAGTAATCGGGGACACCAAGTCGACAGGTACCTCTATTAGATTCTATCCCGATCCGGAGATATTTGAAGAGACTATTTTCGAAAGAGATATACTTGTCCAAAGACTTAGAGAACTCGCCTATCTTAATCAAGGCCTACACATTTCATTTGCTGACACTCGGGGAGATGAAGTCTATCACAAAGAATTCAAATCAACCGGTTTAAAGGACTTTGTAATTTATATCAATAAGAGCAAAGAAACAGTGAACCAAGATCCTATTTATTTTGAAACTAAAAAAGAAGATGTAGTGGTCAAGGTGGCTATTCAGTACAATAACGGTTACAGTGAAAATATCTATTCGTTTGCCAATAATATACGAACCCAGGAAGGGGGAACCCATGAAACAGGGTTCAAAAACGCTCTGACCCGTGTTATCAACGAATATGCCAAGCGTAATAATATTATTAAGGAAAACGAGGCCAACTTGGCCGGAGAGGATATCCGCGAAGGGGTGGCAGCTATAATTTCGGTGCTGGTAAAAGATCCTCAATTCGAAGGGCAAACTAAGACCAAACTGGGGAACACCTATATCAGAGGCGTAGTAGATGCTGCAGTCTACGAAAACGTTGAAGACTATCTTAACGAGTATCCAACTATGGCAAAAAGGATATTAGAAAAAGCTATCTCCGCCCGTCGGGCCAGGGAAGCAGCCCGCAAAGCCCGAGAGTTAACTAGGCGCAAAAGTGCTCTTGAATCCACGGCATTGCCTGGAAAATTAGCCGACTGTAGTAATAGGGATCCGGCCCAATCAGAATTGTTTATTGTCGAGGGGGATTCGGCAGGAGGGTCAGCCAAACAGGGCCGGGACCGTACTTATCAAGCGATATTACCCCTCAGGGGAAAGATTCTTAATGTAGAAAAATCTCGTCTAGACCGGGTATTGTCCAGCGAGGAGATCCGTAATCTGATTACCGCTATAGGGACTGGGATAGGTGAGGACTTTGATATCACTAAAGCCCGTTACCATAAACTCTTCATCATGACTGATGCTGATGTTGATGGTTCGCATATTAGAATACTATTGTTAACTTTTTTCTATCGTTATATGAGGGAATTGATTGAGAAAGGGTATGTTTACATAGCCCAGCCACCTTTGTACGGATTAAAAAGAGGTAAAGACATACATTATTTTTATAACGACGCCGAAATGAATAAGTTTGTGGAGAATTCTGACAAAAAGTGGGCAATCCAAAGATATAAAGGGCTCGGGGAAATGGACCCAGAACAATTGTGGTCTACTACCATGAACGCTGATAATCGGACCATCCTTCAGGTGACCATTGACGATGCTATCCAAGCTGACGAAGTCTTTTCCAACCTCATGGGAGACAATGTAGAACCACGCCGGGAGTTTATTAACGAAAATGCTCGTTATGTAGCTAACCTGGATATTTAGGAGGTATTTACACTTTGGGACAGGAGAACCTATTTAGTAAAGTACTGCCGATTGATATAGAAAAAGAGGTTAAGAAATCATTCCTGGAATATTCCATGAGTGTTATTGTATCTCGTGCCCTGCCAGATGTCCGGGATGGTCTTAAACCGGTTCATCGCCGCATTCTATACGCCCTATATGATCAAGGCATGACCCATGATAAACCCCATAAGAAATCAGCCAATATCGTTGGTGAAGTAATGGGTAAGTATCATCCCCATGGTGATGCGGCTATATACCAGACCATGGTGAAAATGGCCCAACCTTTTTCAATGCGATATCCATTAGTGGATGGCCACGGTAATTTCGGGTCCATAGATGGGGACGCTGCTGCGGCCATGAGATATACAGAGTCCCGTATGGCTCGCATAGCTGGCGAGATGTTAAAGGACATCGAAAAAGATACAGTGGATTGGCGGCCAAACTATGATGATACTAGAGAAGAACCTCAGGTTTTGCCCAGCCGTATACCCAATCTTCTGATTAATGGCTCATCGGGGATTGCTGTCGGGATGGCGACAAATATCCCGCCCCACAACCTCTCTGAAGTAGTTGATGGGATAAAGATGGTAATAGACGATCCGGAAGTGACGATCGACGAATTAATGGAAGCAATCCCTGGACCAGATTTCCCTACTGCAGGAATAATGGGAGCCCGTGGCATAAGACAGGCGTATACAACCGGGCGAGGAAGCATAAAGGTTAGGGCACGTTATTCGGTAGAAGAAAAAAAAGGTGGACGTACAGCCATTATTATTTCGGAGATCCCATATCAGGTCAATAAAGCCCGAGTGGTGGAAAAAATCGCCAGCCTGGCAAGAGACAAAAAGATTGAAGGCATAGTCGACCTTAGAGATGAATCTGACCGTAACGGAATCAGAATCGTTATAGAGGTACGCCGGGATGTAAACACCCATGTCCTGATGAACAATTTATATAAGCACACCCAGTTGGAGGATACATTTGGGGTGATAATGCTTAGTCTTATAAATGGACAACCAAGAGTGCTCAATTTAAAACAAATGATGGAGGCATATATCCAACATCGCCAAGAGGTTATTACCCGACGGACAAGGTATGAATTAACATTGGCCCTCAACCGGCGGCATATTCTGGAAGGTCTTCAAATAGCACTAGATAATCTAGATGAAATAATAGAATTGATTCGGAACTCGGCAAATCGAGATGTTGCTAGACAAGGTTTGATAACCCGGTTTAATCTAAGTGAAATCCAGGCAAATGCTATCTTAGATATGCGATTTGTACAATTGACGGGATTGGAAAGAACACGGTTAGAAGAAGAGTTACGGGAATTAGTATTGAAAATCGCCGATTATGAGGATATCCTCCAAAGGCCAGAGAGAGTATTGGCTATAGTTAAGGAGGACTTGGATGATATCAAGAACCGTTTTGGGGACAAGCGGCGGACGGAAATAACGAGCGAAAACATGGACTATGAGGAAGAGGATTTTATCGAAGACCATGAAGTTGTTATAACGCTTAGTCATCGAGGGTATATAAAAAGGCAGCCTCTAGATACCTACAAGGCACAAAAGCGAGGTGGCAAAGGAGTAAGTTCAGCTACTACCAGAGCCGAAGATTTTGCTAATGATATAGTCGTTACTGGAGTGCTAGCAAACATATTTTTCTTTACCAATCAAGGACGGGTTTTCTGTGCCAAAGCCCATCAAATTCCAGAATCATCACGCCAGGCCAAAGGACAGGCGTTAGTTAACTTCCTGGATTTGAGAGAGGGAGAAAAAGTAAGCACAATTGTGGCAGCTCGTAGTATAGATGATCGAAGACACCTAATAATGGCAACCAAAAAAGGGATAGTAAAAAAAGTTCGGCTGTCCGATCTTTCGAATATTAGGAAAAGTGGGATTATTGCCATTAATCTGAGTGATGGGGACGAGTTGGTGGGGGTAATTAGGGTAGATGGCAAAGACCAGGTCATGTTAGTTACCTCTCTGGGGCAGGCAATAATGTTTGAAGAACAGCAGGTCAGAAGTATGGGGCGGACCGCAGCGGGAATTCGGGGGATAAGGCTGGACCCGAGTGATTTTGTGGTCGGAATAGATAAAGACCGTTCTGAAGCCGAGGTGTTTATGGTAACCGAAAATGGTTACGGTAAAAAAACACCCTTATCAGAATATCGTACTCAATTGCGTGGCGGGAAAGGACTAAAAACCATAAATGTTGACAAAAAGAATGGGCCGATAGTAGGCTTTAAAATAGTTGCCGAGGAAGAGGAGTTAGTCATCCTCACTAGCGCGGGGAATCTTATCAGGTTGGAAGCCAGTGATATTTCCACCCAAAAGCGTTACTCGCGCGGGGTGGTTATAATGAAAACCTCGGAAAGCGATCGTGTTGCTGCGGTTGCACGGTTCAAAATAGAAAAAGATGAGTAGGAAAGTGCTATAGTAGCTATTTTATGGAGACTTTGGAGGGTAGGAAATGCAGGAAACAGGTACTTTTAGGGTAAAAGCAGGCTTAGCCCAGATGCTAAAAGGTGGAGTGATAATGGACGTGACTACACCTGAGCAGGCAAAAATAGCCGAGGAAGCAGGGGCTTGTGCAGTAATGGCCTTGGAGAGGGTTCCGGCTGATATCAGAGCTGCCGGCGGCATAGCACGTATGGCGGATCCCAGCATAATTCTCAAGATCATGGAAGCAGTTACCATTCCAGTTATGGCCAAGTGTCGGATAGGACATTTTGTAGAAGCTCAGGTTTTACAGTCCCTAGGTATAGATTACATTGATGAAAGCGAAGTTTTAACCCCGGCTGATGAAAAATACCATGTTGATAAAAAGCTCTTCAAGGTACCTTTTGTTTGCGGGGCTCGGAATCTCGGCGAGGCACTTCGGCGTATAGGTGAGGGTGCTGCCATGATACGTACAAAAGGAGAACCGGGGACAGGAAATGTGGTCGAAGCAGTCAGACATATACGCCAGGTTAACGATGAAATACGCTGGGTATCTAATTTGCCGGAAGAAGAACTAATGACTGCAGCCAAAGAACTGCAAACCCCGTATGAACTAGTGGTTGAGGTGGCTACAGCAAAAAGACTCCCGGTAGTCAACTTTGCAGCCGGGGGGATAGCTACGCCAGCTGATGCAGCACTAATGATGCAATTAGGCTGTGACGGAATATTTGTTGGATCTGGGATATTTAAATCGGGCGATCCCGCCCGAAGGGCTAAAGCTATCGTGGCTGCGACTACTTATTATAAAGATGCTGCGATTCTCGCGGAAATTTCGCGCGATTTGGGGGAGGCTATGTCGGGATTAGATATAGCAACTATAAAACCAGAGGATAGGATGCAAGATCGTGGCTGGTAAAAAAGTAGGGGTATTAGCTCTGCAAGGAGCTTTTGTCGAGCATGAAGCCGCACTATTAAAAAGTGGCGCTTACCCTACTCAAGTTAGAACCATTCAGGAACTTGAACAGGTTGAAGGATTAATCATCCCTGGTGGGGAAAGTACAACTATGGGTAAACTTTTGATGGCTTACGGGTTATTGGAGCCCATTCAAAAGCGTTGCCATGAAGGAATGCCTATATGGGGAACCTGTGCCGGCATGATTTTGATGGCCAGAGAAATAGTAGAGATGAAACAGGTTGGTCTTGACCTAATGGATATGGCGGTGCGAAGAAATGCCTACGGGAGGCAGGTAGAGAGCTTTGAAACCGAATTACAGGTGGAAGGCATAAATCGTTGTCGGGGGGTCTTTATAAGAGCACCTTATGTTGAACGGGTGTGGGGCAACGCTCAGGTTCTCTCTACTTATCAGGATAAGATAGTGATGGTTAAGGAGAAGAATATGCTGGCAACAGCATTTCATCCGGAGTTAACCAATGATCTAAGTATACATGTATACTTCCTGGAAATGCTGAAATAGCCGTATTGCCAAAGGATGTTTGGTATAATATAATTTACCACAAACAAAATTCGACCACCCGATGATGGGGAAAAGTAGAGACTGGTCCTATCGCAGAGAACTGGTGGAGGGTGCGAACCAGTATAGGCAGGTTTTGAATCCACCCTTGAGGCTAACTGTAAAAGCAGTTGCGGCGGTTCCGTTATAACCGAAAAGGGGGCGCATCAGCGCCAACAAGGGTGGCAACGCGGGAAAACCTCTCGTCCCTAAACGGGCGAGGGATTTTTTATTTTTGAGCAGGAGGGTATTCCACAAATGAAAAGCGCTCAATATCTTTTGATACCGGGACCTACGCCCATACCTTTGCGCGTAGCCCGGGCAATGGACAGACCGATGATAAACCATCGGGGAGCAGAATTCAAAGCAATCATTGAAGAGGTCATAGCCGGAGTTAAGAGGATCTGTCAAACCAAAGACAACCTGTTGATCTACCCTGCTTCCGGAACCGGAGGATTGGAAGCGGCGGTATCAAACTTTGTAGCACCGGGGGATAGGGTATTAGCCATCTCAATCGGTGTATTTGGAGATCGATTTGCGGAGATAGCCGCCCGGTTTGGTGCACAGGTTGAGAAAATAGATTTCCCCTGGGGAACTGGAGCGGATCCTGACCGGATCAAGGATCGGATAGATAAAGATAAAAATGGAGAAATTAAGGCTGTATTGATAACCCATAACGAGACTTCTACCGGGGCATTTAATGACATCAAGACAATACGTCAGGCATTAGGTGAGCATCCTGCATTATTTATGGTGGATGCAGTCAGCAGCTTAGGTGCCCATGAATTAAAAATGGACGAATGGGGATTAGATGTGGTTGTAAGCGGATCACAGAAAGCCTTCATGATCCCGCCCGGATTGAGCTTTATGGCCTTTAGCCAGAAAGCACTGCAAAAACAGCAAAGTAATACTAATAGTCGTTATTATTGGGATGTAACGATGGGATTGCAGTATCAGGAGAAAGGGCAAACTGCTTTCACTCCGCCTATATCACTATATTATGGGCTTCAAGAAGCGCTGAAGATGTTAGAAGAAGAGGGTATCGACAATGTTGTGACGCGCCACCGTAATTACCGCGACATGGTCCGCAGCAGCATAACAGCGATGGGCTTGGAGCTGTTTACTGAGGATAAATCGGCCTCTAATGCGGTAACCTCAGTTTATGCACCTAAGTCCATTGGAGCTAACCTAATTAGAAAATACATGCTGGATGAATTTAACATAATTCTAGCAGGGGGACAATTTAATCTGGATAACGTAATTTTCCGCATGGGACATCTGGGATATGTCCGGGAATTAGACATAATATCGGTACTGGCAGCCTTAGAATTAACATTAGTAAAATTCAACTTCAAACTGGAGATGGGGTCGGGTTTACATAAAGCCCAAGAGATTCTCTTAAATTATCATGTCGCCAGAACAGAATAGAGGAGGAAAGTAGCGATGGAGAAGAAAAGAGTTATAGTTAGTGAGAGTATCGCTGAAGAAGGGCTGAAGATATTAGAAGCTGCTTTGGAGGTCGACAATCGACCGGGTATATCCCGGGGAGACTTATTAGAAATCATCGATCAATATGATGCGTTAATTGTAAGGAGCGTTACAAAAGTCAACGAGGAGTTAATTAAGAAAGCAACCAGGTTGAAAGTGGTCGGGCGGGCAGGTAACGGCGTCGACAATATAGACGTTGATGTTTGCACCCGTTACGGGGTGGTGGTGGCCAATACGCCCGACAGCAACACTATTTCCGCTGCCGAACAAACCATGAGCCTGCTATTGTCCTCGGTTCGTAATACAGCATGGGCTAATAATGTGCTAAAAGGCGGAACCTGGGACCGCACCCCTTTCCGGGGGACAGAGTTGTACGGGAAAACGGTTGGAATTGTAGGACTGGGCCGAATAGGATCCATGATAGCTACACGATTGAAGGCATTTAATATGAAGGTAATAGCATATGATCCCTATATTTCGGAAGAGCGCTTTGAACGTTTTGGAGCGGAAAGGAAAGGGACGCTGGAGGAATTGGTACGTGAATCAGATGTTATTACGGTGCATACCCCTCGTAATGAAGAGACCATGCATATGATAAATGAGCAGATTCTGCAACTAGCAAAAGATGGAGTACGGGTGGTAAACTGCGCCCGGGGTGGAATAATTGAAGAAAGTGCCTTGGTCAAGGGATTGGAGAGCGGTAAAATTGCCAGTGCAGGCCTGGACGTATATGAAAAGGAGCCGGCCTACGATAATCCCCTGTTTAATTTTAATAATACCGTTTGTACCCCCCATTTGGGAGCCGATACATTTGAGGCCCAAAAGAGGGTTGGAGAGACGATAGCGGAACAGGTTATCAAAGCTCTGGAGGGTGGTATTGTTCCCAATGTAGTCAATCTGCCAACGGTCCTGAGTGAAGATCTGGACTACCTGCGCCCCTATATTACTCTGGCAGAAAAATTAGGCAATATTTATTCTCAGATTTATAAAACCCCGGTTTCCCGAGCAGAAATTACCTATAGCGGTCCCATCAGCGTTAATGAAACGGAAATTTTAACCATTGGATTTCTTAAGGGATTATTGGAGCCGGTAATGTGGGAAAAGGTTAATTATGTTAACGCGCGATTGATAGCCGAAGACCGTGGAATTAAGGTGTTCGAGATTAAGGAAGAGGTAAGTCCTAAACGGTATAAAAATTTGATATCCGTAAAAATTGTAAGCAGTACCAATGAGCTGGAAATTGAAGGAACCTTATCCCGAGCCAGGAATCCTCTGCTGGTGGACATCAACGGTTATGAAACCGAAACCACATTGGATGGATATGTTCTCATTGCTGAAAACGAAGACCGCCCGAGGGTCATCGGGCCATTTGCGACCGCTCTTGGTGATGAAGGGATTAACATCTCGGGAATGAAAGTTGCGCCTCATGCCAGCGGGGAAAAAGCTATTATGTTATTGAATGTGGATGACAAAGTAGAACCGGAAGCACTGGATCGTTTGGGGAAATTTGATGGTATAATAGGCCGCCCTATCTTGCTCCATTTTTGATGGTAGAAACCTGCCCCGGGTTTTTTAATAGATTAAAGCGTGTAGGTAAAGAATATTATCCCAGACATATTTTGCATTTGAGGAGGGATAAGCAATGTTGGACGCAAAAATGGTCAGGGCCAATCCTGAATTGGTAGAGACCGCCCTTCGTAATAGAAACCAAATCGGAATCTTAGAGAATTTCCTTGGCTTAGACAGTCAGAGACGTACCTTGCTGGTGGAAGCTGAAGAAATAAAGAAGTTTCGCAACCAGGCGTCACAAGAAGTCGGGCAGAAAATGAAACAAGGACAAAATCCTGAGGAGTTGGTTGAGCGGGTTAGACAGGCCGGGCAGAAGATTAAGGAACTAGACCAAAAGTTAAATGAAGTAGAAGATGCTATTGAGAGTATTATGCTCAATATTCCCAATATCCCGGATGAATCTGTTCCGATAGGGACCGATGAACAAAGCAATGTAACCATACGAATGTGGGGCAATCCGCGGAATTTTGATTTTGAACCTCAAGCCCACTGGGATATCGGCCCCAAACTCGGCATATTAGATTTTGAACGAGCTGCAAAACTATCTGGTGCTCGATTTACCGTATATAAAGGACTAGGAGCTCGGCTGGAACGGGCCATTATCAATTTCTATCTGGATACGCACATCTACCAACATAATTATCAGGAGATTTTCCCGCCCTTCATGGTTAATAAAGAGTGCATGGTGGGGACCGGGCAATTACCCAAATTTGCTGAAGACATGTTTAAGGTAGAAGGCAGGGAGATGTATCTGGTTCCTACTGCGGAGGTTCCACTTACCAATTTGTACCGGGAAGAGATTCTGGAAGAAAAAGACCTGCCAATCTATATGACCGCATATACTGCCTGTTTCCGTGCTGAAGCTGGATCACACGGTCGTGATACCCGGGGAGTTATTCGCCAACACCAATTTAACAAGGTCGAATTGGTCAAGATTACTAAGCCCGAGAGTTCCTATGAAGAGCTGGAAGAAATGACCCGCAATGCAGAAACGGTTCTACAATTATTAGGAATTCCCTATCGAGTGGTGCTATTAAGCACTGGTGATATGGGATTTTCTTCAGCTAAAACCTATGACCTGGAAGTATGGATGCCAAGTTACAATGATTACAAAGAAATTTCGTCCTGTTCCAACTGTCTTGATTTTCAGGCTCGGAGGGCCAACATCCGATATCGCCCAGCGTCGAAAGAGAAAATTCGATATGTCCATACCTTGAATGGGTCTGGGGTAGCGGTAGGCAGGACGGTAGCCGCTATTCTGGAGAACTATCAGCAGCAGGATGGATCAGTAGAAATCCCCGAGGTTCTGAGACCTTATATGGGAGGGCTGGGGATAATCGATTAGGCTTGGCTAGCGGCTTTATTGACAATAGTCGAAGGTCTGTGCTATACTTGCTTTTGCACTGATTTAAGCAGTGTATCCTTCTAGTGGAGGGGTGTCCGAGCGGTTGAAGGAGGCGGTCTTGAA
>CAZOZX010000001.1:62025-80837 GCA_964584415.1 uncultured Syntrophomonas sp. | reverse complement strand
GTTTTAGCCTCGGCCTTGATAGAGGTATAATTTACTAAAAAGGACACTTCTGTTATAATAAACTACCGTTGCTGTTGCCGTAATCCTCTAGGATAGAGTATTTCGGGGCTGCAGCAGGGGAATAAGATCTGGAGTAACAATGGTTGGGGGTGCTTATATGTTTGAACCTGATGACAATAATTATCGTGAAATACCGATTTTACCATTAAGGGGTTTATTAGTTTTTCCATATACGGTTATCCATTTGGATGTGGGCCGGAAGAAATCCATAAATGCTATCGAGGAATCCATGCTGGGTTCTAAGGAAATATTTCTGGCAACCCAAAAAGAAGCGCAAACCGACGAACCGGTCGAAGAGGATATTTATGAAGTTGGCACAGTGGCCGAAATTAGGCAGGTTCTCAAGATGCCGGGAGGCACCATGCGGGTTTTGGTTGAAGGCCTGCACCGGGCTCGGATAAAAAACTTCATTCCCCACGACGATTATATGAAGGTGCTTATTGAGGAATACAAAGACGAAACGGTAACCAAGGACGCTGAGACCGAGGCTTTAATGCGGACGGTAGTATATCAATTTGAACAGTATGTGCGTATGAGCAAGAAGATTCCACCGGAAACGGTGGTTTCAGTTGTAGCCATAGAAGAACCGGGACGATTGGCGGATGTCATCTCCTCCCACCTGAATCTGCGGATTCCTGAAAAACAGGCAGTTTTAGAGCTGATGGATGTTGGGAAAAGACTTAATTATGTTTGTGAGATCGTGGCCAAAGAAATGGAAGTCTTGGAGCTGGAACGAAAGATCAACATCAGGGTTCGTAAACAGATGGAGAAGACCCAGAAGGAATATTATCTCCGCGAGCAAATGAAGGCCATCCAAAAAGAGCTGGGTGAAAAAGATGAACGGGCTTCGGAGATCGAGGAACTCAAGGAACGTATTGACAAAGCAGCCCTGCCCAAAGAGGCATTGGAAAAGATAAATAAGGAACTGGATCGGTTGGAGAAAATGCCATCATCTTCAGCCGAGGCAGTAGTGGTGAGGAATTACCTGGATTGGGTTTTGTCTCTACCCTGGTCGATTGAAACCCGTGATCGACTTGATCTCGATCTGGCTGAAAAAATTCTTAACGAGGATCATTACGGCTTGGATAAACCCAAGGAAAGAATACTCGAATATCTTGCCATCCGCAAATTGGCCAAAAAGATGAAAGGGCCGATTTTATGCCTGGTAGGTCCTCCTGGAGTTGGCAAAACCTCATTGGGCAAGTCGGTAGCCAGATCGTTGGGCCGCAAATTTGTGCGGATGTCACTGGGCGGGGTTCGCGATGAAGCTGAGATAAGAGGGCATCGGCGCACTTATGTAGGAGCAATGCCGGGCCGGATTCTTAACAGCATTAAGCAGGCTGGTTCGCGCAATCCGGTCTTCCTGCTCGATGAGATAGATAAAATGACCACAGATTTTCGGGGTGATCCAGCTTCAGCCCTGCTGGAGGTATTGGACCCGGAACAAAATAATACCTTCAGCGATCATTACCTGGAGATTCCCTTTGATTTGTCCAAGGTTATGTTTATCACTACCGCCAACTCGTTTTATAACATACCCCGGCCCTTATTAGACCGGATGGAAGTCATCGAAATATCAGGTTATACCGAAGAAGACAAGCTGAACATAGCCTTGGGGTACCTGGTGCCAAAACAAATCAAGGAACACGGGCTTAAGGTCAAGAATATATCCTTCTCCGAGGCAGCCCTGCGCAAAATCATCCGGGAATATACCCGTGAAGCGGGCGTCAGAAGCCTGGAAAGACAAGTCGCTTCAATATGCCGCAAGGTAGCCCGCCAGGTAGTCAAGGACCGCAGCTTGGTAGTCAACATTACCGTCACCAGTATTGAAAAATATCTGGGCACACCCCGGTTCCGCTTCGGTACGGCTGAGCAGAAAAGCCAGGTGGGGGTAACTACAGGTCTGGCCTGGACCGATACCGGCGGTGATATTCTTTCTATTGAAGTTGCCTTGATCAAGGGCAAAGGCCGGCTCACCCTCACCGGCAAACTGGGGGATGTGATGAAAGAATCAGCCCAGGCCGGATTGACATATGTTCGATCCAAAGCAGGTGAATTAGGTATCAGCAAAGAAATTTTGGAGGAATACGATATTCATATCCACGTTCCGGAAGGAGCTATACCCAAAGACGGCCCTTCAGCAGGGATAACCATGGCTACTTCTTTAGCTTCGGCGATGTCAGGCCGGCCGGTGCGAAACGATATAGCCATGACCGGGGAAATAACTCTGCGTGGTAATGTTCTGCCGATAGGCGGGCTGAAAGAAAAGACTCTGGCCGCTCACCGGGCAGGTATTGACACCGTAATTGTGCCATTAGAGAACAAAAAGGATTTAGACGAAGTCCCCGCCAACGTAAAGAAGAAAATGCACTTTATTTTAGTCAGCCATATGGACGAAGTATTGAAAAATGCTTTGGTGGCTAACGAAGCCTGATAAACATGACACTGCAGATAAAGCAAGCCAAATATATAGGCACCTATGTGAAGATAGATCAGCTGCCCAACGACGACCTTCCCGAAATAGCACTGGTGGGTCGTTCCAACGTGGGCAAATCGTCCTTAATCAATAAGATAGTAAATCGCAGGAATCTGGCTAAATCAAGCTCAACCCCCGGTAAAACCCGCACCATTAACTATTATCTTATTAACAATGAATTTTATCTGGTTGATCTGCCTGGCTATGGTTTTGCCAAGGTGTCGCGTTCGGAGAGAAACAGGTGGGGCAGTATGATAGAGGCTTATCTGCAGAAACGTACCCAGCTGCGGGGGGTAATCCAATTGGTTGATATCAGGCATGCCCCCAGTGAAAACGATGTCCTTATGAGGAATTGGCTTGAACAAAATGGAATTCCGTTCCTGGTTGTGGCCACTAAAGCCGACAAAATATCGAGGGGAGCTCGTGCTAAGAACTTGAATATTATCAGGAAAGCAATGAATTTGGACCAGAATCCCCTCTATTTTTCCGCCCAAACCGGAGAAGGGCAGGAGGAGTTCATCGAAGAAATCGCTGCGGCCCTAGCCTCCGCAACAGAGACTCCCGACTCCAGCGATTAATTATCCCCAGGAACTACCCGGGCCCGCAAATAATTCATTAAATCGCGGCTATATTCATTTAAATTAGCGCGTTCCGTAAAGGAATCCAGCATTGCCAATAAGCGGCCAAGATCCCCTTCATGTAAAACCTGAGCTGGGGTTTTATTGTCCAACTCAAGGTGTGGCGTTTGCAGCCACCGTTCTGCTTCCCGTTCTTTGATGACGCTGTACCAGATATCATTTTGGTCTTGAGCAGGGGGGGCGAAGAGCAGCAGGCTATTGACGATTTGCCACCCGAGCGCTTGGAACTGCAAAACCTGGTCAGCGTTTAATATATCTTGTACTACATCGGCATAAAAGACCAGGTAGCCATCGTCGTGTACTCCCAACCGGACTGGTCCCAGGCTGTCATTCATTTCGTACCAGGTGATGCCCGCGGTTTTATGGACCAATGTAAAAGCCGGGGAATCTTGCAGCTGATCAACCAGTGATTTTGCAGCTTCTCCTGACGGCAGGCAGCGAATGTCGTTTATGGGCAAGGTCTCCTTATGACTGGCATGATCAAACAGTCCGAAAACTACCTCGCCATATTCTTTGCGCAGTTCATCTATAGAGGCTTCCGGTCGGATTTGGCGCCAGTAATTGATATACCGGCTTATAAAATCTCCCTGCCCTTTGTCGTTCAATAACATCGCCACCATCCCGGAAAAAACACTGCCTTCCGGAAGGACAGCTAATCGTCCCATTAGCAGCGGTGATTGATTCAGGTCCAAATCAAGGGGTTCTTTGAGCAGTACCGAATGGTTGGTCTCCGTGAGTAAATCCTCAAGTTGAAGTGTATTACCGGCAGCTGCCTTAATCTCGTAGATAGACAAGTAAGACTGATTCAATGCTGCCAGGCATTCTCTCAGCGGATTTTCCATGAAACTGCCATGGTCGCGCATATATTCCTGTCCAAATGTCATTCCCTCCGCATCGGTCATATCAAACCAGAGCCAATCGGAAAAGAACGATTCTTCCTCGCGGGGCAGTACCTGATTGCTGCTAAAGCGCAGGAATTTTTCCTGCATCGGTTTACGGATCTTTTTTATTTGGACCTCGTAACTTCTATCCAATTTCAGTTTTAGGGATGCCATCAGGGAATTATAGCGGTCGAATGGGGTGCCTATTCCACCCTCGGAACCTTCCAACAGCAAGCAGCAGTTTTTATATTTCTTGCCACTGCCACATGGACAAGGCTCATTTCTGCCAATTTTAGCGTTACTCATAGGGAAACCTCCTTATATAAGCGGACAGCCGAATTTTCATCCGTTAATTAGCTTAGCACAGGGGACCCGCCTAAACAAGAAACAAGAACATGGACTTGCAAAGGGTTATGGCTTTTAAGTAGAATCTATATAAATTGGGACAGCTGTCAAAATTACAGGATTCAGGCCGTATTATAATATTATTTTAAATTGGGCAGCATGAGATTGGAATGACGAGCTGGTTACCCCGCTGGAATTGGCTTCAACGCCAACGATACGAGGTTAGTTTAGAGGAGGTCTATTTAATGGCTATCGAAGGAAACCTGGCTAGTGTTTACGACCCGGAACAGGTAGAAGGTAAATGGTACGAGTATTGGAAGCAGCAAAATTATTTTGAACCTAGTGGTGATTACAGCCAACCCCACTTTTCTATTGTAATGCCTCCTCCCAATGTAACCGGCCAGCTTCATTTGGGTCATGCCCTCGACAACACGCTACAGGATATACTTATTCGCTGGCGGCGAATGCAGGGGTATAATACCCTCTGGGTACCCGGTACCGATCATGCTGGAATTGCTACTCAAGCCAGGGTGGAAGAGAGCTTGGCGGGCGAAGGATTGAGCCGCTATGACCTGGGCCGGGAAAAATTTGTGGAACGGGTTTGGGAATGGAAACGTCTCTATGGTGATCGGATAACTAACCAGCTGAGTCTGCTGGGATCATCCTGCGACTGGAGCCGGGAGCGGTTTACCATGGATGAAGGCTGTTCCCGGGCAGTCCGCGAAGTATTCGTAAATCTATATGAAAAAGGGCTTATCTACCGGGGCGACTATATCATTAATTGGTGCCCCAAGTGCCATACTGCTATTTCAGATATTGAGGTTGAACATGCCGACAGCGATGGACATCTCTGGCATATCAAATACCCGGTGGAAAATTCGGATGAGTATCTGGTGGTAGCTACTACCAGGCCGGAAACCATGCTCGGCGATACCGGGGTGGCAGTACATCCCGACGACGAACGCTATGCTCACCTGGTAGGTAAGAACGTGGTGCTGCCGTTGGTAGGCAGAACTATACCTGTATTTGCCGATCATTACGTGGACCGGGAGTTCGGAACCGGTGCCGTCAAAGTCACTCCGGCGCATGATCCCAACGATTTTGAAATGGGATCCCGTCACGATCTGGAACGGGTCACAGTCATGAACCTGGATGCTTCGATGAGCGAAAATGCTGGGATTTATGCCGGCTTGGACCGCTACGAATGCCGCCGTCGGCTCGTTAAAGATCTCGAAGAGGGCGGATATCTGCTCAAGATTGAGGACCACCAGCATGCCCTGGGCCATTGTCAGCGTTGTGATACTATAGTGGAACCCATGGTGTCCCTGCAGTGGTTTGTAAAAATGAAGCCTTTAGCCGAACCAGCCATTCAAAAGGTGGTAGACGGTGAAATTAAGTTTATCCCTGAAAGGTTTACCCGCGTATACACTAACTGGATGGAAAATATCCGTGATTGGTGTATCTCCCGCCAACTGTGGTGGGGACACCGGATACCGGTATGGTATTGCCAGGATTGCGGAGAGATTATCTGCAGCCGGGAAGACCCGGTGGCTTGCCCCAGTTGTTCATCCAGTGAATTAAAACAGGACGAGGATGTGCTGGACACCTGGTTTTCCAGTGCCTTGTGGCCTTTTTCTACTTTGGGCTGGCCGGATGATACTACCGATATGCAGCACTATTATCCTACCAGCGTGTTGGTTACAGGGCGGGACATAATATTCTTCTGGGTGGCCCGGATGATATTTTCCGGTATAGAGCAGACCGGCAAGGTTCCGTTCTACGAAGTGAATATTCATGGTTTAATACTGGACTCCCAGGGCAGAAAGATGAGCAAATCGCTCGGTAACGGGGTCGATCCCCTTGACGTAATTGAAAAATACGGGGCCGATACCCTGCGATTCTCTATGATTACCGGGGTGACCCCGGGCAACGATGTGCGCTTCCAATGGGACAAGGTTGAAAATACCCGTAATTTTGCCAATAAGATTTGGAATGCTGCCCGGTTCGTATTGATGAATCTGGCGGATTATACCCCGATCGATATACAAAACCATGAACTGACCCTGGCTGACCGCTGGATTTATGGGCGGCTCAACCAAAAGATCGCCGAAATTACGAACCTGTTGGAGAGCTATGAGCTGGGCGAAGCTGCCCGCCGTATGTATGATTTCATTTGGGACGAATTCTGTGATTGGTATATAGAACTGGCCAAGCCGCGGCTGTTCCATCCCGATAATAGCCGTGACCGGGCAGTTGTCCAGAACGTGCTCCGGGATGTTCTGATGCAGACCATGAAGCTGCTGCACCCGTTTATGCCTTTTATCACCGAGGAAATATATCAATACTTGCCCGGCCATGCCGAGACCATCATGCTGGAAGCTTGGCCTCAGTATGATCCGAACCGGGTGGACAGCGAAAGTATTGAGCAGATGCAGTTCGTAATGGCGGCGATACGGGGCCTGCGCAATATCAGGGCGGAATTCAACTTGAGTCATGGAACCGCCATCAGGGTAATCATGTCCGCACCAGATCCGAAAGTCAGAGATCTGTTCCTGCAATACGGGACTTATGTTAAAGATTTGGCCCGGGTAGGCGAATTGGAGATAGTTGAACAGATGGAAGAGACTCCCCGCCAGGCGGTTTCAGCTCTGTTGGCGTTTGCGGAAATATATGTTCCCTTGGAAGGCATTATAGATGTAGACAAAGAGGTTGGGCGCCTGGAAAAGGATTTAAAGAATATTGACCTGGAAATAACCAAAACCGATGCCAAATTAAACAATGATAGTTTCCTGGCCAAGGCTCCCGCCGAGGTCATTGCCAAAGAACGCGCCCGGGCCGAGGAGGCCCGGTTGCGGAGAGAAGGTTTATTACAACGTCTACAGATATTCAAGAACAGATAGAGAAGCGTCTGCGGCATTTAGCCCGGATGGGAAGCAAACCCGGCTTGGAGAGGATTAGCAGCCTGCTTCAAATTATGGGTAACCCCCAGCAAGACCTGCGATGTGTGCATATCGCTGGTACTAATGGGAAAGGCTCAACTTCCTTAATTATTGCCAACGCTTTAACAAAATGCGGCTATCGAGTGGGGCGATTCAATTCGCCCCATCTCCATTCCTATCTGGAAAGAATCACTATCGACGGAGTCCAGATCGCCGCCGCCCATTTTCAGACGATTCTTGATGAAGTGGAGTCTCATGTCCAGACTATGCTGGGTCTTGGGCAGGAACATCCCACCGAGTTTGAGATATTAACGGCGGCTGCTTTTCGATATTTTCGCCAGCAAGAGGTCGACCTGGTGGTATTGGAAGTAGGAATGGGAGGGAGCTATGATTCAACTAATGTTATTACGCCTCTGGTTGCGGTAATTACTGGGATTGATTATGATCATACTGCCTTTCTGGGCAATACCCTCGCTGAAATAGCGGCCAATAAAGCGGGAATAATAAAAAGCAGGGTACCGGTAGTAATTGGAGAAATGGGCGAAGAGGCTTTAGAAGTGGTCAGGAAAACCGCTCATCAGCTACAGTCACCTTTATTTCGGAGCCGTGAAATCGAGATTATTCATTCCGGTCCTACCGGAATAGATGGACAGGTGTTAGATATAAAAGGACCTGATTGCAGTCTTACCGGGGTGCGATTTTCCCTGCCAGGTGAATACCAGCTGCGCAACCTGGCTACGGCTGTTCAAGCCTTATTGGTCCTGAAGAAGCAGGGCCTTGCTGTTGGGATCGAAGCTGTCGGGGCTTCCCTGGCTGAATTGAAGATCCCGGGCAGGTTAGAGGCAGTAAACCGTTCCCCTTTAGTGATAGTAGATGCCGCTCATAATCCCCAGGGAGCCAGAGCCTTGGCCGAGTCACTCAGGTTACTTTGGCCGGGACGGCAAAAAGTAGTGGTCTGCGGGTTACTGGATGATAAGGAAAGGGAAGGAATATTAAAAGCCCTGGCGGAGAATACCAGCGCGGTTGTGATTACCCGCCCCGAAGGACTGAGGAGCCAAGGGTGGGAACAAGTCGCGCAGGCTTGGCAGGAAATGTTTCCGCATATCCAGGTCGAAACCGAGGGATGCATAGAACAGGCAGTAGCTAAAGGCATATCATGGACAAAAGGTGAAGAATTTGTCGTTATTACGGGATCATTCTATGTCATTGACCGGGGCCGCAGGTTGTTCATAAAATAATTGGCTAGCACATTATTAACTTACCAACCAGGTACTGCTATAATAAGAAATGTAGTGAAATAGGATGGGAGGAATATAAGCTTGGCGTTCAAGTTCAAGCCTCAAGAAGTTAAGTTTTTCGGCTATTTTGAAGAGCAGGCTGCGGCTATCTGCGAAGCCACCCAGATTTTGAAGGGGTATTTTGTAGAACGCGGCGATAAATATGCCAATTTGGAAAGAATCAATAAGGTGGAACACCGCGGCGATCAAATATTTGCTGAGGTTATGGACCAGATTAATCACTCCTTCATAACTCCTTTCGACCGGGAAGACATATTGTCCTTATCACACTCTTTAAATCAGGTTTTGGATCATATCCAGGGTACCATGGAAAAGATGGTGATATACAATTGCGCCCAACCAAAAGAGAGATTCATCCCGGCTTTGGTCAATGTATTGGAAGAAGCCTCCGACGAGATTCAAAAAGCAGTCCTTAAATTAAGGGATGTTAAGACCAACCACCAACCAATCGTTGATTCCTGTGAAAGAATCAGGGGACATGAACACGAGGGAGACAATCTGTATAGAGCCGGTATAGCCCGGTTGTTTGAGCAAACCGACGATGCCGTATACATGTTAAAGTGGAAGGAAATCTACGAGCACCTGGAGACTACCCTTGATAATTGCGAGGATGTAGCCAATGTGCTAAAAGGGATAGCGGTCAAATATGTTTAACGCGGATGTGTTCAGCAGTGGTTGGGTAGTCATAATCGTAATGTTTGCTCTGTTGTTTGATTATATAAATGGATTTCACGATACCGCCAATGCTATTGCCACTTCGGTATCAACCAAAGCAGTATCGCCTCGTAATGCTATTCTTATAGCCGCTGGTTTTAATTTTTTGGGAGCGATCAGCGGTACCGCGGTTGCAGCTACTATCGGCAAGAATATAGTAGCCGGCGCTGATGTAGTGCCGCTGGTAATACTGTCAGCCTTAATAGGGGCTATCTTTTGGAATATTTTTACCTGGTATTTTGGAATTCCCAGCAGCTCTTCCCATGCTCTTATTGGAGGGCTGGTTGGGGCGGTCATCGCTCGGAGCGGTTCAGCTGCGGTTTTATGGCATGGTTTGACCAAAATCGTTGTCGGTCTGATTAGTTCACCATTAATTGGACTGGTGATGGGCAGTATGATCATGACCTTGTTGTTTTGGATCTTCAGCAAGTCATCACCGGTTCGAATAAATTTGAGGTTCCGGAGCTTGCAGGTATTAACTGCATGTATGGCGGCCTTTGCGCACGGATCCAATGATGCTCAGAAGTCAATGGGGATTATTACTATGAGCTTGATGGGGGCCGGAATGATATCTACCTTTACGGTTCCTCTGTGGGCCAAAATTGCCTGTGCTATTGCCATGTCTGCTGGTACAGCTTTTGGTGGTTGGCGGATCATTCGTACCATGGGCGGCAAGATATTCCGCATCGAGCCTATCAATGGTTTTGCTGCCGATTTTACCTCTTCCTTGGTCATATACGGCGCAAGTACATTGGGTATACCGGTTAGTACCACCCACGTGGTTTCATCTTCGATTATGGGGGTAGGGGCTGCCAAAAGAATCAAGGGAGTTCGTTGGAACATTGCCCGCCAGATAGTAATAGCCTGGTTTGTCACCATACCATCGGCTGCATTAGTCTCATTGCTGTGCTATCGTCTCTTGACAATGTTTAAGTAGTTGTGAGCCTTATCAAAGATTCATTGACTCTTCCCGGTCGCTGGGGAGGGTTTTTTTGTCCTAGAAAACTTTTGCCAATTTGCTGATTTACATACATAATAGAGATAGTGATTTTTATAACAAAGGAGTGGGGAATTTTGAAAGTATACAAGATTCCTGAAGCTACCGTAATACGACTATCAATTTACTCCCGTCAGCTCAGTAACTTAAGGAAAGCAGGCGTTGAGACCGTTTCGTCCGAAGAGATTGCCAACAGTGTTGGGGTCAGTTCCGCTCAGGTGCGTAAAGACCTGGCTTATTTTGGCGAGTTCGGCACCCGGGGAGTAGGATACCGGGTAGACGAACTGTTGGGCTATTTGACCAAAATATTGGGGCTGAATAAAGAATGGAATTTGGCTATCATTGGAGCCGGAAAATTAGGATCGGCCCTGGCTCTTTATGAGGGTTTCAGACAGAGGGGATTTTCAATCCGGGCTATTTTCGATGTCGATAAGAGTATAGTAGGTCAGAATTTAGCCGGGATAACGGTGGATTCGATCGATAGCCTGGAAAAGCTGGTTAAGGCGCTCGACATTAATATCGGTATCATTACGGTTCCGGCCAGTGAAGCGCAAAAGATAACTGACCGCCTGACAGATGCGGGAGTCGCGGCCATCCTTAACTTTTCGCCCCAGGTACTCAAAGTGCCGCCTGATGTTATCTTAAGAAACGTTGATCTGGCAGTCAACTTGAAGGTGCTGAGTTTCAATCTTTCCCATAACCGCTAAGAAATAGCGCGGGAGGCTGCTTTTAGGACGGCCTCCTTTCTTATCTGCCTTGTTTTTGGTACATACTAATGCTAAACTTTAAAAAATGTTACAGGGGGAGAACCGGTTGGCTGGGAGAACGCGTACCTATCCGGGTTGGCAATTGCTTTTATTGCTTTTGGTTATAGGGGGCATAATCGGCAGTTGGATAGGAGACGTTATCGTAAAAATGTGGCCTGCAGTCGGTATCCTGGGCCATGTACAAAGTGTTGGCCTGCCGGCGTTCACTATGGACCTTCACGTTTTCTCGCTGACTTTTGGGTTTATGTTCAATATAAATTTCTTCAGCATATTAGGTTTCGTTATAGCCTGGGTATTCTACCAAAGGCTTTGATTATATGAGGTTTGAAAATTGAAGAAGATTATTCTGGCGTCAGAATCACCTCGGCGACAGTCGCTGCTACAGCAGATGGGGCTTGATTTTAAAGTTTTCCCCGCCAATATAACAGAAGACCTCTCTATATCAAAATCACCGGAAGATTTAGTTCGTACCATAGCCTGGCAAAAAGCCCAGCAGATTCTCCAGGGTTTGGAGGATGGCATTGTCATAGCCGCTGATACAGTGGTGAGCTGGGAGGGTAAGGTCATGGGCAAACCGGCCGACCGTAATGAAGCCCAGGCTATGCTATCCTGTTTGAGTGGCCAGGTCCACCAGGTTATGACCGGTCTATGTGTTGTCGAAGCAGGAGATGGTTCGCCGGACCTGGCGGTTGAGTGCACCGATGTGTTTTTTCGCCCCCTGTCTGTCCGGGACATAGATAATTACCTCAACCACGGCGAATGGATGGATAAAGCGGGAGCCTATGCGATACAAGGATGCGGCGCACTGCTGATTGATCGTATCGAAGGATGTTTTTTCAATGTAGTGGGATTGCCATTGAATAGGCTGAATCTAATGCTGCGAAGAAAAGGGTTGGATTTGTTGGAGGTTTACTAACCCATGCAATACACCACTCTTATTAAGGATATGCCCAGTGATTCCAGGCCCCGGGAAAAGTTAATCAATATTGGTGCTGATCACCTTAATGATCACGAATTGCTGGCCATCATTTTAGGCAACGGAACCAGAGAAACCAGTGCCCTGGAGCTGGCTAATCAACTGCTAACTACCTACCAGGGACTGAGACACCTTAAAGATGCCACACTGGAGGAGTTGACCCAGGTCAAAGGTGTCGGCAAAGCTAAAGCGGCCAACATCAAAGCCGCCCTGGAAATGGGCAGCCGGGTGTGCCGGGATGTTGAGACCAGGTGGCTGATTCGGTCCCCCTATGATGTTCAGCAGTATGCCGACAAGGTTTTGCTGCAAGAGATGCGTGACTATGACCGGGAGCATTTTCTGGCTCTATATCTGGATAGAAAAGGCGGGGTCATAACCAAAGAGAACATATCGGTAGGAGGCTTACATAGCTCTATCGTTCATCCCCGGGAAGTGTTCAAAACCGCAGTAAAACGCAGCGCGGCTTCCATAATTCTGGCCCATAATCATCCCAGCGGCGATCCATCACCTAGCCGCCAGGATATCGAGATTACCAGCCGTTTGATTGAAGCGGGGCAAATTATGGGGATTGAAATACTGGATCATGTTATCATAGGAGAGCAAGGTTACTGTAGTTTTAAAGAAAAAGGTTTAATATAAAACTTAAGGAGGACTCCTATCGTGTTATTCAGCAAAGATTTAGGGATAGATTTAGGTACTGCCAACACCCTGGTTCATTTGAAAGGGCATGGGGTTATATTAACTGAACCTTCGGTAGTGGCTATCCAGGTGCATAGCGGAAGGGTGGTCGCGGTAGGCGAGGATGCCAAACAGATGATTGGCCGTACCCCTGGCAATATTGTGGCTATTCGTCCCATGAAGGACGGGGTAATAGCGGATTTCGACGTGACCCAATCCATGCTGAAGTATTTTATCGGCAAGGCTCTGGGCGGAAAAAAATCCCTGGTTAAGCCCAGGGTTGTGATCAGTATACCAACTGGTTGTACCACGGTTGAGGAAAGAGCAGTCAAGGAAGCCGCTTTGGCGGGAGGTGCCAAGGAGGCCTATTTACTGGAAGAACCAATGGCTGCGGCTATAGGCGCAGGGCTGCCCGTGCATGAGCCCACTGGTAATATGATCGTAGATATCGGGGGAGGCACTACCGAGGTAGCGGTTATTTCCCTGGGTGGCATCGTCACGGCTAAATCAGTCAGGGTGGCCGGAGACAAAATGGATGAGGCCATTATCCAGCATCTGAAGAGAAATTATAACCTGCTTATCGGAGAGCGAACCGCCGAGAATATAAAAATCAACATTGGGTCAGCACTTTGGGAGGAGCCCGAGGAATTTTATGAGGTCAAGGGGCGGGATCTGGTCAGTGGACTGCCCCAGACTATACAAGTTTCTTCGGTTGAGATTCAACAGGCATTGAGGGAGACCGTGGAACAGATTGTGGAAGGAATCAAGGTTTGTTTGGAGAAAACCCCGCCGGAACTAGCCTCCGATATTATGGATAGGGGCATAGTGATGGCCGGTGGTGGATCATTATTGCGCGGTTTGGATAAGTTGATCGGATATGAAACCCACATGCCTGTTTATGTTTGTGAGGAGCCCCTTCTAGCAGTAGCGCGCGGAACTGGCAGGGTTCTGGAGAATATCGAGACCCTAAAAAGACTGATTTTGAATCCTAAAAGAAACGCTTGATCGGGTGAATAGGATTGTTCAGGTTATTAAGAAAAAGAGGCTTCTGGACTCTTTTGTTGACGGCCTTAATTTTAATATTGGTGGTAAAGCTGGGATCAAGCAATAGCCAGAGTCTAAGCGGGGCTGCACAATTGGTCCGGGAGAGTTATGCGCCTCTGCAGAGAGGACTAGACCTGGTACAGCAGGGGTTGGTTAATTTCGGGACCAATTTGCTGGGCATTCAGAGTGTGGAAGAACAACTGCAAGCTGAGCAGGATAAGAACGCGCAGCTTAACCTGGATAACATGCAGCTGCGTGAATATAAGGCCGAAGCCGAGAGATTAAGGATCTTGCTCAATTACCAGAATACACAGTCGGGCCAATATAGCTTGGAAGCAGCTCGGGTTATAGCCCGGGGTGCTAACAACTGGTATAATACTCTGACCATCGATAAGGGTGCCAACTATGGACTGGCGGTGAATATGCCGGTCATTACTCCTGAGGGGCTGGCCGGTAAAATAGTCAATGTCAGCAGAAGCACGGCTCAAGTATTGTTAATCACGGACCGGGAGATGGCGGTAGGGGCCATACTCCAGCAAACGCGGGAAAACCGCGGTATTGTAGAAGGATTCGGTGATGGCCAGCTGAAAATGATAAATATACCGTATTATTCCACGGTACAGGAGGGCGAAGCGGTGGTAACCTCCGGTTTATCCCAGGTTTATCCTCCCGGCATCCAGATTGGTACAATATTAACGATCCAAAAGGAAGCCAACGGTTTAGTGCAATCTGCCTTTGTACAACCGGCAGTTAACTTCGACCGATTGGAAGAAGTGCTGATTATTAAATCTTTCAATGTTGTGACCCAACCAGCCAATAAAGGGGTGTAAACAATCTGATGCGCTCTTTTATTCTTGTTATATTGCCTTTCCTGGCCTTGTTTTTCCAGACTACTCTGTTCAGAGCAATCTCTATTCATGGGATAGTGCCGGATTTGCTCCTAATACTGGTGATTTTCTATGCTGTTTTCAGCGGATCTACCAAGGGGGCAGTGTATGGTGTTGCCTGCGGTTTGTGGGAAGATCTTTATCTGGGCCGCATAATAGGAGTAAATGCCATCAGCAAAGGGATTACCGCCTACATCATGGGCCAAATGGAGGGGCCGGTTTTTAAAGATAATATTTTGGTGGCTATTATCGGTGTGGTTGGTGGAACTATCATAAACACCGCTATTATATTGGTGATTTCTTTGGTGGGGATAAAGGGTTTTGGTTTAGATAAAAATATGTTTCTGGCTCTGATCTATCAGGGAATATATAACACCGTAATAGCAATACCGATATACGTTTGGTATTTTAGGTCTTCAGGTGCTGGAGTGCTTAAGGAGGAAGGCCTGCTGAGATGAAATCGAGTAATTTGGATACCCGACTGAAAAATTATACGCTGGTTATATTCGGACTTCTGGCTTTGCTTACCATAAAATTGGCTGTCGTACAGCTATTCTATAGTGATGTTTATCAGGTCAAGGCCAAAGAAAATCGGATGCGCCTGGTTTCGATAAAACCGTCCCGAGGGGAAATATACGATCGCAACGGAGATACCTTGGCTGCTAATGAATTGGTGTACACACTGAGCCTGACCAACCCCGGTAAGGATATTCAGGATGGCCTGGTTGATCGGCTGGCGGCACTCCTGCAACCTGCCTATCCCGAGATTAACGCGACTGTTATTAAAGAGAAAATTACTTCCCAGCAATATCGCTTATTTGAACCGGTTGTAATAGTGCGTGATATTCCCTGGGATTTGGTGGTTAAGATTGAAGAAGACCGTGACAATCTGCCCGGTGTCAATATAGATATCGAACCCCTCCGCTCATACCCGCAGGGGACCTCGGCTGGGCATGTTTTAGGCTACATCCATTCAATAAATCAAGAAGAGCTGGCTGCTTCTAACGGGGTATATAACATCAACAGCCTGATCGGCAAATCCGGTATAGAAAAACAGTACGAAGTGGATTTGCGGGGTACCTACGGGGCGCGCCGCCTGGAGGTAGATGCCAACGCCAGGCCGGTTCAGGAACTGGTTACCCAGGAGCCGATTCCCGGCAATAATCTTAAACTTACCATAGACAGCAAATTACAGACGGTTATGGAAAGTTCATTGGAAAACAACCTGACCCGGCTGCAAGATAAATATCCCAAAGCCCAAGTGGGGGCCACGGTATTGATGGATGTAAAGACCGGTGAGGTTTTAGCCATGGCCAGTACTCCTGCCATGCGACCCGACGACTGGAAGGGCAATATTAGTTCCAGCCTGGCCGCTTATTATTTTCCCCAGGGTGATACTTATAATCCCATGAATCCGGGTGCAGCTTTAGACCGCGTCATTCAAGTCTGTTACCCGCCCGGATCAACTTTTAAACCGATCACCGGCATGGCTGCCCTGGAAGCGAATGTTATGAATCCCTTAACCGACTATGTTAATTGCGGGGGGCGCTATTGGATTGCTCCTTATATCCCCTGCACCGGAGTACATGGCAATCTCAACTACTACAGCGGTATGGCCAAATCCTGCAACGTTTACTTTCAGGAGATGGCCCGGAGAGCCGGTAAAGACACCATGATCAAAGTTGCCCAGGACTTTGGATTGGGGCAAAAAACCGGAATCGACATTCCTTATGAAGCCCAGGGTTTGGTCCCCAGCCCGGAATGGAAAAGGGAATTGAATGCCCTATTGATTGACCGTAAATACAATAATCTGCGCAAACAATTGGAAGAAAAATATACCCAGCTCTTGTCTCAGGCCAGTCCGGAGCAGGTAAAGGATATCGAGAAAAGGAAACAAAACGAACAGGCCCAACTAGAGGCTCAATACGAGATTGATTATAATTTCGATACCACCTGGCAGCCATTTGACACATTCAACATGTCAATCGGACAGGGTGCTAACCAGTATACTCTCATAAATTTGGTTGATTATATTGCTGCATTGGCTAATGGAGGGGACTTATGGCGTCCGCACCTGGTGAAGCAGATTCTGTCCCCTGAACAGGAGGTCATTAAGAATATCGAGCCGGAATTGATACACCGGGTCTCCGTTTCGGTCGATACCATGGCCGAAACCAGGCGGGCGATGGTACAGGTAACCCAGTCGGGGGGGACCGCCGCATTTCTTTTCACCAATTTCCCGGAAAATATCAAGGTGGGAACTAAAACCGGTACTGCCCAGACCAACCGGGTGGGTGACAGTGCAGTCAATGAGTTCCATGGTATGTTTGTAGCCTTTGCTCCGGCAGATAATCCGCAGGTGGCTTTTGCCGGGGTGATAGAATATGGTCAGCATGGCAGTGAGTCAGTGGGATATGTGGCCAAGGATGTCTTCGAGCAATATTTTGGCATTGTAGATCATTACTCCGCCATAATGGCCCAGATGGCGGAAAAGAGCACCACCCAACCCCAAGGTTTGAACTAATCTGGGATTTGTTAAAAAAAAAGGGTAATTTCGCCGCCAAGCGCGTGTCGTAATTTTTGTTAATTTTATAAGCCTTTAACGACTCTAATAGGGGAAATCAGCGTGGATTTCCCCTATCTTTTTATTTTTCTTCAAAGGAAATAATTGCAAATAATAGAAGTTGTTAGAGATTACGTTCTGTAGCCTTAGCAGCGATAGGAGGACAAGCTATGCCGGTTGAAGCAGCCGTCAAGGGACGTGGAAAAGAAACAATAGTAGATCTAAGCCCATATGACAATCTGGAAGAAATGAAGATCCAGTTGGAACAGAGCCTGGCCCTGGTAAGTGACTTCGGGCATCAAAATGAGATTTGCCTTGATATCGGATCCAACAGGCTGACCGAAAAACAATTGCGGGAATTGGAGACTGTGGTCTCCATTTACGGATTTAGCTTGAAAGAACTGAGATACAGCCAAAAGCGCAGTCAGGGACATTTACCTCATCAAATACCGTTAGAAAGCCATGAACTGCTCCAGGGTGCAGACACAGTCATGGTTTGCCGCAATCTCAGATCAGGACAGAAGTTTTTTACCCGCGGCAATATTGTCATTTTAGGTGATATTAATCCGGGAGCCGAGATTATAGCCGGGGGGAATATTTTGGTCATGGGGGCGTTGAGGGGTATGGCCCATGCCGGTGCCCTGGGCGATGAACAGTCGGTAATTGCTGCCTTTCGTTTGAATCCAACCCAGCTGCGCATAGCTGACCACATCACCCGGGCTCCGGATGGCGAGGTTTTAAAAGTTGATAATCCTGAAATAGCCCGCATCAAGGCGGGTAAGGTTGTTATCGAAAAGATGAAAATTTAAATAGGGGGATTGATTCATGAGCGGCAAAGTTTTAGTCATTACATCCGGTAAGGGGGGGGTAGGTAAAACCACCACCAGCGCTAACTTGGGGACAGCCCTGGCTATGCTGGATAAAAAAGTAGTACTTGTGGATACCGATATTGGATTAAGGAACCTGGATGTAGTGATGGGACTTGAAAATAGGATTGTTTTCGATATAGTGGACGTGGTAAACGAACATTGCCGCCTAAAACAAGCGCTGATAAAGGATAAACGTTTCGAGAGTCTCTGCCTGTTACCGGCGGCCCAAACCAAGGATAAGACAGCAGTATCGCCCCATCAGATGAGGAACCTTACCAATGATTTGCGCCAGGAGTTCGATTATATATTGGTTGATTGTCCGGCGGGAATTGAACAGGGCTTCAAAAATGCTATCGCTGGGGCAGATGCGGCCATTGTTGTAGCTACCCCGGAGGTGTCTTCAGTACGGGATGCAGACCGGATTATCGGATTGCTCGAAGCAGACGGTCTAAAAGAAACGCAGCTGGTAATAAATAGGATCAGGCCAAAAATGGTTAAAAAGGGCGATATGATGGATATCGATGACATTCTTGATATTTTGTCTATCGAATTATTAGGCGTAGTACCCGAAGATGAGTCAATAGTAATATCGACGAACCGCGGCGAACCTGCAGTTATGGGCAATAGCTCACCGGCCGGCGAAGCCTATCGGCGCATTGCCAGAAGAATAGGGGGGGAAA
>CAZOZX010000001.1:0-62015 GCA_964584415.1 uncultured Syntrophomonas sp. | reverse complement strand
CGATGTATACCCTGGAAGACTCAGCCAACATCATGACCCGATTCATCAAAAGGTTAAGATTGGCTCGGTAGAAAAGGAGGGTTCTAATTTGATTGATTTCATCGCCAAGTTTTTTAACAGGGACGGGGGCAGCAAGGATGTAGCCCGGGAACGCTTAAGATTAGTGCTTATACATGACCGCAGCATGGTATCGCCGGAATTGATCTGTGCGTTGAAAGCCGACCTTATCGAGGTGATCCAACAGTATATGGATATCGATGTGGAGAGTCTCATCGTTAATCTTGAGAATGAAGATGACACCATGGCTCTTATAGCCAATATACCGGTCCGGAGTTTGAAACGGGCAGTTAATATTTAGAAAAACCGAGGATGATTTCAAAAAGGTAATCCCTTGCTAGCTGCCGGGATTACCTTTTCATTTTTATTTAGAGCCAATAACCGGGTCTTATCCTGCCCTCCTATTTTTGCCCTATGGACATATGATTTTAGCTACCCTTATAATGAAACCCGGAGGGTTTCGTTCCATGAATGCTAAACGATTCAGGTTGATAGATAAATATTTTGTTGCCGCTCTGGCGGTTATATTGTTATTCGGACTTTTGATGCTGACCAGCGCTAGCGTAGGTCTGAGCAGTGATCCCTACTACTACCTAAAGAAGCAGGTATTCTTCTTAATCCTGGGCATTGCCCTAGCGGTCTTTATTATGTGGTTTGATTATACCTTGCTGCAGCAATACAGTACCTACATTTATGGCTTTGCTTTGGTTACGCTGATTATTGTGCTGATTTTCGGTACCGAGGTTCGCGGTACTACCGGCTGGATTGGTATAGGCGGGCTGCCCCCGGTTCAGCCGGCGGAGTTCACTAAAGTCCTATTGATCATCGCTTTTGCTGATTTTTTGGGACGCCGGAAAGGTGAGCTAAATACCCTGGCGCAGTTCCTGCCTTGTTTTGCCTACATGGGAGTGCCGGTGCTCTTTATATTGATGCAGCCTGACTTAGGCACCGCCTTGGTTTATCTGGTGGTAATGGCAGCAATGATGTATATGGCCGGCGCCAACCCTCGTTTATTATCAGGATTAATTATTGGGCTGATCGGATTTATATCTTTATGGGTATTTTTACACTTTCAGTACAATCTATGGCTGCCCTTGGATGATTATCAGATTAAGAGGCTGGCCGTTTTTGTAGATCCTTACCAGGACGGCCTGGGGGGACGGGGTGCCGGTTGGAATACTATCCAATCCCTCATCGCTATAGGTGCCGGTGGTCTCACTGGCAGTGGCTTGTTCAACGGGACCCAGGTGCAGCTCAATTTTTTACCGGAACACCACACTGATTTCATCTATGCAGTAATTGGCGAGGAGTTGGGTTTCATTGGGGCAGCACTACTGATAATCCTGTATGGGGTGTTGCTATTCAGGGCCTTGATTATTGGCAGCAAATCGCGGGAAATGTTTGGGACCTTGATTATTTCTGGCATCATTGCTATGTGGTTGTTTCATATTTTTGAAAACATCGGTATGTGTATAGGATTAATGCCAGTCACGGGCATTCCGCTGCCTTTTGTAAGTTATGGCGGCAGCTCCATGCTGACCAACATGATTGCGGTGGGCTTAGTGTTGGGCATAAATATCAGGGGCAAGAAGCTTGTGTTTTAGGCGGGGAAACGGGAAGGGGTAGTGCCATGAGTCTAGGTATAAATAAGCAATCTTTGCAGGAGACTGCTCGACGGACATTGTTATTGATACCCAATTTTATAAAGCTTCTTTACCGATTGATCGGCGATAACCGGGTCCAGGTCAGCGAGAAGGCGATTTTGATGGGAACGGTTGTCTATGTTCTTTCACCGCTGGACTTTTTGCCCGATGCCATACCGTTTTTGGGTCAGATTGATGATCTCCTGCTGGTAGCACTGGTCCTAAAAAGATTTTTAAACAGTATCGATAATCATATTCTGCTGTCCCACTGGGATGGCCCGGCCGATTTACTTTTGACCATTAATAGAATTCTGGAATTTACCCGTTACCTGCTGCCGGACGGGATATACAACAAAATTGTTAAAAAGGCTCAGGTGGATACCATCGATGCCGATTATGAGTTCAAATAAGCCCCAGACCTGTTCCATACTTTAATTCTTCGTGAAGCAGCCATTCGCATCCTCAGGCGTACTACAACTTGGTCCATCAGCAGTAACCATCTTAATGGAGGCTCAGCCTTCCACTTTTGTGTTGGGTTAGTAATAAATCTCATCTCAAAGCTATATATTTTAAGAAATAAAAGCCTGGGTGGGATTTTGTATGCTGCAAAATTTCAAAATAAAACTTCTGGTTGTAATCCTCATCATAGCAGCGACCGGTGTCGTAATGCAGTCCGGGCAGTCTAGCCGGCAGGTCTTGGAGCCTGTGCTAGACTATGTAATGCATAACCAGTACGATATCGGGGCGGTAATTTCAAGATATGTACATATCCCCGGTACTAATGATGCAGCCGCTCTTTTACCAGCCAGTGGTGGTCAAGTACTTCAGTCTCCTTGTCCAATAATATCTATTGAGCGCAACTTTGGATGGTACTGGGATAAGACGGCCAGGAGGCAAAAATTCAGCTCCGGGGTGACCCTGTCTGTCAACCAGGGGACCCCAGTAAAGCCGATTGTGGCGGGAGAAGTGATTGAGACCAATAATGTTGCAGGTCAAGGCTCGGTATTAATAAAGCATGGCACTGAATTTTACTCTTTTTATGGCGGGCTGGCCCAGACCAATGTCAAACCCGGACAAACGGTAAATGCAGATAACCAGTTGGGCACCACCGGAACCCGTCTCTATTTTGAGGTTAGAAGTAAGGATGGACCGATAAATCCGCATAGTATATTCGAGTAGCATATGCTGATAGGCAAGATTAGTGGGATACGAATTAGGATTAACCTGTTCGTCTTACTGTTAGGCGCTCTCTATGTTTACCTGGGTTTAGGTGTAGAGGTGCTGCTCATATTTGCAGCCGTCCTGATTCATGAAATTGCCCATGTGATAATGGCCCGCATCCAGGGGGTGAAGGTCGCCGAAATTGACCTGCTGCCATTTGGCGGCCAGGCTAAAATGGAAGATTACACGGGGCTTGAACCGGAGCGGGATATTTATGTTGCTGTCGCTGGACCAGCTGCCAGTCTTTCTGTGGCTGGTATTTTTTATTTCCTCCAATCAAATCTGAATAACTATCATCTGCCTATGTTCATTAATATAAACCTATGGCTGGGTCTCTTTAACCTGTGTCCAGGATTACCTATGGATGGGGGGCATATTCTGCGTGCCGTTCTATCCAAATTTATAGGCTACAAAAAGGCGACCTCCCGTACTGCCTTGCTAGGTAAAGTAATAGCATTGGGCTCTCTAACCTGGGGGGGATACCAGTTATATATGCTTCGAGGCGGACTAAATTTCATAGTGGTTGGCATATTACTTTTTTGGGCTGCCCACCGTGAAGCTAAATTGCTTGCTTATGCTTTTATGCGCTATCTGGTCAATAAGAAAAGTGATTTGGCCAAACATGGTTTGCTGCCAGCCCAGCAAATCATAAGCCGCCAGGACACCTTGCTGAAGCTTATATTGGAGTCAGCCCGGCCCACTTTTTATTTAATAGTCATGGCGGTAGATGACGCCGATCATGTGGTCGGGTTGCGCTCGGAGGCCGAACTCATCGAATGTTTCCTGGAAATGGGCCCTGGGGCCCGATTACGGGATTGCTAAGCCTGTTTCGGGCCGCAATTTGAATTTATAGGGGGTTATGATAAGATAATAAGGATATTTTCCCATTGGAGGCAGGTATGAAGGACAAGCTTTTCAAAGATATATTGCCGCTGGTCACGAAACCCATACGCTATGTGGGCGGCGAATTGAATATGATTAAAAAAGACTGGCAGCAAAGCCAGGTCAAAATGGCGATGGCATTTCCGGACGTTTATGAGATTGGGATGGCTCATATCGGCAGCAAGATACTATATGGCCTGGTCAATGAGAAAAGCCCTCATCTCATGGAAAGAGTCTTTGCCCCGTGGCCGGATATGGAAGAGATAATGCGCCGTGAAGGGATAGAGCTCTATGCGCTGGAATCTTTTACCCCCCTGCGCAGTTTTGATGTGGTTGGATTCTCTTTGCAATATGAATTATCCATTACTAATGTACTAAATATGCTCGATTTGGCCGCCATCCCCTTGCGCGCCAGCCAACGCGGTGAAGATCATCCCCTGGTTATTGCGGGTGGGCCGGTAGTCTTTAATCCAGAACCATTTACTGATTTTTTTGATGCCTTTTTAATAGGAGAAGCGGAAGAGATGCTGCTCGAATTACTGGCCAACATCCAGACCAACCGCAGACTGGACCGTAGAGAAAGATTGGAGAAACTGGCGGCTGTTGAGGGAGTATATGTGCCTGCCCTGTATACAGTGGAATATAAGCCGGACGGGACCCTGGCCCGGATGCAGTCTAATAATGCAGTGGTTCTTTCAAGGGTGCGGAAGCGGTTGATAAGCGATCTCGACCTTGCTTATTACCCCGAAAAACCTATAGTGCCATACATGGAGATAGTCCACGACCGGGCTGTCTTGGAAATCATGCGGGGCTGTCAGCGGGCCTGCCGGTTTTGTCACGCTGGTACCATTTATCGGCCGGTCAGGGAAAAAAGTGTTGCGATATTAAAGCAGCAAGCAGAGACTCAGTTAAAAAGTACCGGCTATGATGAAATATCGCTGGCTTCTTTAAGCACCCTGGATTATTCAGGGGTAACTAATCTGGTGAAGGATCTGGTTCGAACCTATGGAGGTAAGGGAATTGGGGTTTCTCTGCCATCCTTGCGGGTTGATGCATTCTCTATTGAATTGGCCAATGAGGTTCAGAAGGTCCGAAAAACTACCCTTACTCTGGCCCCCGAAGCAGGTACCCAGAGATTACGGGATGTGATAAACAAAAATGTGTCGGAGGAGGACCTGCTTAAGGCGGTTGAGGCAGCTTTCAGCTCAGGTTGGAATTCGGTTAAATTGTATTTCATGCTGGGACTGCCCACCGAGACTGAAATCGACTTGGATGGGATCCTGGAACTGCTGACCCGGGTCAAAGGGGTGGGAAACCGCTTCTCGCGTCGTCCGGTAGAGGTAAGAGCCAGCCTGGCTTGTTTTGTGCCTAAGGCTCATACCCCGTTCCAGTGGCGCTGCCAAAATACCATAGAGGAACTCGAGGAGAAGCGCCGCTATTTGAGCAGGCGCAAGATCAGGAATATCAAACTAAGCTTTCATGATAGTCGGACCAGCATGTTGGAAGGGGTAATCGCCCGGGGAGACCGCAGGCTGAACGACGTGATCTATACTGCCTGGCAGAGAGGCTGTAAATTCGATGGATGGTCGGAGTATTTTCAATTCGATCGATGGGTCGAGGCTTTTACACATTGTGATGTCGATCCCGCCTTTTATGTATATCGGCAGAGAAGTTACGACGAACTGTTCCCATGGGACTTTATTGACACCGGGGTCAGCAAGGAATATTTATGCCAGGAGGATCAGATGGCTGAAGCCGCCATGCCTACTCCCGACTGTCGGCAGGCCGGTTGCCTGGACTGTGGGATATGTATGGATTTTGGGGTTGCCCTGGATATAAAGGAGGCCAATGTCAATGCGCCTGAGAACTGAGTATAAAGTCAGTCCAGATCTGAAATTCGTGGCCAACCTTGATATGATGCATGTTATCGAGCGGGCCTTACGGAGAGCTGACATCCCCTACCATCTTAGTGAAGGATTCAATCCCCACATCCGTTTATCGATGGGGACGGTATTGCCGGTTGGGCTTTGGGGGGAGAAGGAGTATTTCGACCTGGAACTGGATGAGATGGGCGTCAGCGACTATAGTATCCGAATGAATCAAGCCTTACCGACCGGGATCCGAATCAATGATTGCCGTGCTATTAAGGCTGAGACTCTTTCACTAATGAAAGTAATCAACACGGCTGAGTATGCTTTCTTGATTAAGCCGCAGGACTATAACCTGGACTTGTTAGTGGATGAAATCATAAACCAGGAGCAAATTCTAGTGCCCAACCGGGGCAAGAAAAAAGGTACCGAGAAAGATCTGCGCCCTGGACTATACGAATTGGCAGTTGAACCGGCCGGGCAAGGCAAGGTCATTAGAGCCCTGGTCAGTGTGAATGAACCCGTAAATGTTAGGTTTGATGAATTACTGGACATGTTCGGTCTTCATGGTCTAAGCCGAGATTTAATAGTGGATTTCTGGCGGCGGGGGAATTATATTAAACGGGGAGAGCAGTTGCTATCTCCCCTGGAGATTATCTAAAGCTATTAATCCAGACCGAATCAGGAGAAGGTGTAGTTGTTGGTTAGAGACATTATTGCCGAACAATATCCCTGGGAGACCCGGGTGGCGATAATGGAAGAGAATCGCCTGGTAGAATTATTTTGGTCCGATCAGGAAGAGAATGTCGGCAATATATACAAAGGGCGGGTGAAAGATGTAATTCCCGGGCTTTCCTGCGCCTTTGTCGATATTGGCATGGCTAAAAACGGTTATCTGCATTCCAGCGATATATTGCGGCTAGCTGCTACCCGGGGCGCGGCTATAGATGATGCTCTCAAGAGCGGGCAAGAAGTCATGGTTCAGGTCAAAAAAGAGGCCTTTGCTGAAAAAGGAGCACGGGTGACCGGGGACATAACCATCCCGGGACACTTTTTAGTATTACTGCCATTTCAGAATGATGTTTCTATTTCTCGCAAAATCGTAATTGATAAAAGACGTGATCATTTACGGGCCTTGATTGAGAAGCACAAACCTGAGCGGGTTGGCATAATTGTGCGCACCGCCTGCCTGGAAGCTGAGGACAACGAGATTATGGGTGAACTGCGCCGCTTGCTGGATGTCTGGAATGGGGTCAAGTATCGTTATGACATTAGCAAGGCCCCAGTTCTGATATACGAGGATTTGGGTGTTCTTGAACGTGCCTTAAGAGACTACCTGGATGGGGATATCAGGAGGATAATAATCAATAATTTGAATCTCAAGGAACAGATTGAGCATTTCATTGCCCTGTCAGGCAGTCGAATGACCTTCAATATTCAGTATAGTGAAGGGGATCTTTTTGAAAAGTACGGGGTCGAGAAAGACCTGCGCAAAGCTCTGCGGCGCAGGGTATGGCTAAAAAGCGGAGGTTATCTGATCTTTGACACTACTGAAGCGATGACGGTTATCGATGTCAATAGCGGTAAATTTACCGGCAAGAAAGATTTTGAGGAAACGGTCCGCCAGTTAAACCTGGAAGCAGCGGTAGAGATTCCGCGCCAACTCCGCCTGCGCAGCATTGGCGGGATAATTTTGATTGATTTTATCGATATGAAATGCCAGCGAAATCAAGATGAGGTAGTGGCGGCTCTCCGCCGGGAATTGCAGAAGGATAAGGCGCACTCTTGTATTATCGGTATGACCGGACTTGGCTTGCTGGAAATGACCCGCAAGAAATCCCGTTACGGGATAGACCAGATATTCGGTGACGAATGTCCATACTGCCAGGGAAGAGGCCATATCATAAATATCATGGCATTGGCCGGTCAGGTTAAACGCAAATTGACCAACCTGGGTTATTATGAAAGCAATTCAATTGTATGTGAAATGCACCCCCATTTGCTGGATTTCATAATGAACGATGAAAAAAATCTGGCTTATATCGAACAATCAATCGGGAAAAAAATAAAATTGGTAGCTTCAGAAAACCTTGGCCTCAACGACTATAATATATATCCTGGCTAAGAATTTCTTTTACCTTGACTCGAACCAACGGATATGTTAATTTGATAAATGGTTGCACGTTTTTGCAACCGCTCGGTTCAGGTTTTTACAAATGGCTGCCCGGCCTACCTGGGAACCGGCGAGTCTAAGAAATGTGGAGGTGTATAAATGTACGCAGTAATTCAAACGGGTGGAAAGCAGTATAAGGTCAATGAAGGAGAAGTCCTGAAAGTTGAGAAACTGGCAGGCGAAGCGGGTGACAAGATAACTCTTGAACAGGTTCTGCTCATTAGTGATGGGCAAGCAGTCCGCATTGGTTCCCCGGTCATCGACGGGGCGCGGGTGACAGCGGAAGTTATCGAACAGGGCCGGAATAGAAAGATAACGGTGTATAAGTACAAAAAGAGAAAGAACTATCGCCGCAAACAAGGACATCGTCAAGCCTTCACCAAGATAAAAATCGAAAAGATCGAAGGCTAATTATACCTGCAACGACATTATCCATTTAACAGGTTAGCATTTACTGGGAGGTAAAACAAATGGCACATAAAAAGGGTGTTGGCAGCAGTAGGAACGGCAGAGACAGTGAATCCAAACGCCTTGGCGTCAAGAGGGGCGATGGTCAGTTTGTAAGAGCTGGCAATATATTGGTGCGGCAGAGAGGCACCAAGATTCATCCCGGCCATAATGTTATGGTTGGCGGAGATGATACTTTATTTTGTACAGTAGACGGTAAGGTTAAATTCGAGAGGAAGGGTAGAGACAAGAAACAAGTCAGTGTTTACCCGATTGAGGAAAGCGCTACCGTATAAACTAGGGTACAATTGCATCCAGACACCAACCCCTGGCACGATTCAGGGGTTTTTGTTATTATTAGGGATGACATGGAGGCGATGGTTTTGAAGGCAGAATTTATGATTGATCTGCTCAGAAGAGTCAGGCATGATTTTGCAAACCATCTGCAGGTAATCAGCGGATACCTGCAATTGGATCAACCTGAACAGGTCCAGGATTATCTGCATAAGATCCTGGATGATATGGCAGCGGAGAGAATTATCTTTCAGTCCCTGCCAGGAGCAGCCAGTCTATATTTATACGATCAGTTGTTAACAGCTTACGATCAAGGTATCACACTCCGTTTTGAGGATATTGACCTGGAATCCTGGGAACTATTAAAAGCAAACGGGGAACCTGCTGCCGGTTTGGCAATCTTGAAGCAGGACCTGAACGCGGCGGATGATGATCAAGTGGTTTACCTTTCCATATATGAAGAAGAGAAAGGTATTGATTTGCTGTTCTGCAGCGGAGATGATAACGCTGTGACCAGAACGTTCCGGATTGACAAGGAGTGAGATATTTTGTTTATTGATCATGCCAAGATTTTTATCAAAGGCGGAGACGGCGGTAATGGATGTGTCGCTTTCCGGCGCGAGAAATACGTTCCCATGGGTGGGCCATACGGTGGCGATGGCGGCCGGGGGGGCAATGTTGTTTTCGTAGCTGACGAGGGTATGAGCACTTTGATGGATTTTCAATATCGCAAGCATTTCAAGGCTGACCGGGGTACCCATGGCCTGGGGAAAAACCAGCATGGTGCCTGGGGAGAAGATTTAGTAGTCAGGGTGCCGGTGGGCACTATTGTAATAGATGATGATAGTGGTGAAGTTATAGCTGATTTTACCGCCGCTGATCAGGAAACAGTGGTAGCCCGGGGGGGACGCGGGGGACGAGGTAACAGCCGTTTTGCAACTGCCGTTCATAAAGCTCCATCTATGGCTGAAAATGGAGAACCGGGTGAAGAAAAATGGATCCGGCTGGAACTAAAACTGCTGGCTGATGTTGGCCTGGTAGGATTCCCCAACGCGGGTAAGTCTACTTTTATTTCAAGAGTTTCGGCGGCCCGGCCTAAAATAGCGGACTATCCTTTTACCACCTTGGTCCCGAATCTGGGTGTGGTATTAACCCGCGACAAGGAATCCTTTGTTATTGCCGATATTCCTGGCTTAATCGAAGGCGCTCATGAAGGTACCGGATTGGGACACGATTTCCTGCGTCACATCGAGAGAAATCGGATGCTGCTGTTTATGCTTGATGCTGCCCAGGTGGACGGGCGGCTGGTAATGGAAGACTATATCACCTTACGCAATGAATTGGAGTTCTATAATCCCGAACTTCTGGATCGTCCTTATTTAATTGTAGCTAATAAGCTTGACCTTCCCGGGGCTCAAGATAACTTTAACCTGTTGCAGGAGACGTACGGTGATCTGGTCTATGGGATTTCTGCTGTCACCGGTCAAGGGGTGGCGGAATTGGTTGAGAAGACTTATCAGATATTACAGAGTATTCCTGCCCAGGAGCATACCGGGGAGGCCCGGATCATTCGCCGTTTTGAGGAAGAAGAGCCATTTCAGATTGAGAACATAAACGGCGTTTACCAGGTCACGGGTAAACGTATTGAAAATCTGGTCACAATGACCAACTTTGCCCAGGAAGAATCGGTACAGAGGTTCCAGCGAACAACTGCCCGAATGGGATTGGACGAGGCTTTAAAGGCCAAGGGCATCAAAGCTGGGGATACGGTGCGGATCAAAGATATGGAGTTCGACTACAGCGAATAGAGTTAAGGCTATTTTTATATCAGGGGAAAGAGAAGTGTTGTGTATGCGGGAGAGGCTTAAAGACTGTCGCAGGATAGTGGTCAAGGTTGGCACCAGTACCCTGACTCATCCTAACGGCCAGCTTAACCTGGGCCGGATGGAACGGCTGGTACGAGAACTGGCCGATATTCATAACCAGGATGTCGAGGTATTGCTGGTAAGTTCCGGGGCAATTGGAACCGGGGCTAATCGTATGGGTTTAAAACAGGTACCTCGTACCTTGCCGGAAAAGCAGGCTTTGGCGGCTATAGGCCAGGGAGCCCTTCTGCATATGTATGAAAAGTTTTTTGCCGAATACGGGAAAACAGTAGCCCAGGTATTGCTGACTCGGGAAGACCTGGACGAACGGATGCGCTACCTGAATGCCACCAACACACTTCTGGCAATTTTAGGCATGAAGGTTATTCCCATAATCAATGAAAATGACACGGTAGTCGTGGAAGAAATCAAGTTTGGAGATAACGATATGCTGTCCAGCTTGATAGCCACCATTGTCAATGCCGACCTGCTTATCATTTTATCGGATGTAAATGGTTTATATGACCATGATCCCCGGACCGACGATCACGCCCACCTCATGAATGAGGTTTATGAGATTACCTCCGAGATGGAAGAGAATTCGGCTAATCGCGGGATAGCCTTTTCCAGCGGGGGAATGCTGACCAAACTAAAAGGAGCTAGGGTTTGCATGGCTTCGGGAATCCCGATGGTTATTGCCAACAGCCAAGAGACCAATGTTTTGCGGCGGATCGTGGCTGGAGAAAAACTGGGCACGTTGTTCGTACCCAGGGAGGAAAAACTTCAGGCTCGCAAGAAGTGGATTGCTTTTGGCACCGTGCTGCATGGCCAGCTAATGGTCGACACCGGCGCCGCCAACGCTCTGCTTAAACGTGGCAAAAGCCTGCTCGCTTCTGGGGTAACCAGAGTCGAAGGGGATTTCGAACGGGGAACGGTAGTGGCAGTTTTAGCTGCTGACGGGATGGAGATAGCCCGGGGAATGGCCAATTACAGTGCTGATGAAATAAGAAGGATCGCCGGGAAGAGATCCAGCGATATTGAAAAAATATTGGGCGAAAAAGATTATGATGAGGTAATTCATCGCAATAATCTATGGGTGGCATGTTCGATGTAATGATGAGGAGGAAGAGGAATGGAGAGTATACAGGACAATCTGATTGCGCAGGGGATAAGAGCCAAACAGGCGGCCAGATTTCTGGCCACTGCTTCAACTTCTATTAAGAACGAGGCTTTGCTGAAAATGGCTGCACAACTGGAGGCCGGCAGCCAGGAAATACTCAAAGCTAACGGTCTTGATCTCGAGTTAGGGAAAAAGCAGGGGCTGAGCGCTGCTTTGTTGGAACGTTTAACCCTGACCGAGGGCCGAATTCGTGATATGGCCCAAGGGCTGCGCGATATCGCCGCTCTCCCCGATCCGATAGGAGAAACCATTGATTCCTCTCGGCGTCCCAACGGCCTGGATATCAGCCGGGTAAGAACCCCTATTGGCGTAATCGGGATAATATATGAATCAAGACCCAACGTAACTGCTGACGCCGCTGCGCTTTGCTTAAAATCAGGCAATGCCATTGTGCTAAGGGGAGGCGAGGAAGCCTTAAACTCCAATCGGGCTATTGCCAGGATAATATCGGCTGCCGCAATTCAAACCGGCATTCCCGAAGGGGCCATCCAACTGGTTGACAGCGAAGATCGCCAGGCAGCAGTTTTCATGATGAAGATGCACGAATACCTGGATGTTCTGATTCCCAGGGGGGGCAAAGGACTCAAACAAGTGGTTCTGGAGAATGCGGTTGTACCAGTGATAATGACGGGTATGGGCAACTGTCACGTATATGTCGACGAATTCGCTGATCTGGACCAAGCCCGCCCTATAGTGATGAATGCCAAGGTGCAAAGGCCATCAGTATGTAATGCTGCCGAAACCCTGCTGGTTCATTCCGCGGTAGCTAAGAAGTTTTTGCCGGGCATGATCGGGGAATTGCAGTCGGCCGGGGTAGAGATACGCGGATGCGGGATAACCCAGCAGCTGGTTGCCGGTATAAAAGCCGCAACTGACGAAGATTGGGCGGAAGAATACCTTGATCTGATCATGGCCGTCAAAGTAGTGGATAGTGTCGGCGAGGCCATCGCTCATATTAATCAATATGGCACTGGCCACAGCGAAGCAATTGTGAGCGAGAATTACACCAATGTAAGATGCTTCTTGAATGAAGTCGATGCGGCGGCTGTTTATGCCAATGCATCTACCCGTTTCACTGATGGCGGTGAATTCGGCTTGGGGGCGGAGATGGGAATCAGCACTCAGAAATTGCATGCCCGCGGGCCTATGGGGCTCAAAGAACTTACCACCACCAAATTTATCATTCAAGGTGATGGCCAGATACGGTAAATATATAGGCGCTTGATCCAGGTTGATTGACAGGAAAATTAGATAGGTGCGAAAATGGGGAGGGCAGCAGTGCTCTCTCTTCGTCTAAGGGTAAGCTTTACCGGCATTCCCACCCTGATTTCATCCAGGCCGCAATTCTCTATGTTAGTGGCTAATCTTAATCCTTCATCTAGTTCGACCAGGGCATAGATGTACGGGGGTTCAAACTCCGGCAAGGCACTTACATATACGACCGTATAGCTATAAACCGTGCCTTCACCTTGCGTTTCCCTCCACTCCAAACTGGAGCCCCAGCAATATGGACAAAGCTCCCGTGGGTAGAACACAAAGCGCTGGCAGGTTGGGCAATACTGTAAGTATAAGTTCCCCTTGTTTAGGTGATCCCAGAAGATCTGCTTGTAGTCATTCATATTATACCCTCCCCAGGATCAAACTGCATTGGGTACTCATCACCCCGCCATTACCGTTGACGAAAGCCAGACGGTTGCGGCGTACCTGCCTGGAACCGGCTTCACCCCGTAACTGACGCACCGCTTCAATGACATGTGACATTCCCCCGGCAAATGAAGCCTGACCACAGGACAGCTGGCCGCCATGAGTATTGCAGGGCAGATCGCCTTGGTAGGTAAGGTCAGTATTGCTGACAAATTCACCGCCCTCGCCTTTTCTGCAGAATCCGGCATCCTCAAGGCTGATTAAGACAGTAATGGTGTAGCAGTCATAGAGCGAGACCAGGTCAATGTCTTGGGCTTGAACCCCGGCCATTTGATAGGCTCGTTCGGCAGCTGCTTTTATGGGACCATGGGTAAGGTGGGGGGAATATACAATTGAATTATGAGTATAGGCTTCGCCAAATCCGCGTACTCTGATTGGATCGTGGCCAGTATTTCGAGTATCTTCTGCGCGGCTGACCACAACTGCTGCGGCCCCGCTGCATGGTCTGACAATTTCAAGCAGATGGATGGGATCGACAATAATCTTGGAATCGAGAACATCGGATATGGTTAAGGGCTTGGTATTAAATAAAGCATCGGGGTTGAGCAGGGCATTGGTTCGCTGGTCGACAGCGATTTTAGCCAATTGTTCAGAATTAGTTCCGTATTCAGACATATGGCGGCGGGCAATCAAGGCATAACCGGAATTAAATCCCATGGGCCCGTAGGGTAGTTCATAATCTATTTCGGCTTGGGACATTACCGCGATTTTATTTTCCCGAGTATTGAAAACCTGTGAGTCCCATACCCCGCCGCTTAAGCAAAGGCAGTGGCGGCATATGCCAGCCTCAACCAGCAAAGCTGCCCGGGCAATAGTTGCTGCGGCGCTGGCGCCGCCCAATTCAACCAAATTCATGAAAACCGGGGAGAGCTGCAGGTATTCGGCTACTTGGGAAGGCCACAGGAAATAGGTGTCCTCGCTGGGAGGGGTAACCAGCAGCCCGTCGATATCATCTTTGGTGAGGGAAGCGTCTTTGACCGCTTTAACAGCCGCTGCAGCCAGAAAGTCGAGGGTAGACCTCCCACCTGAATTCAGGACGGGAGGTATTTCACTGATGCCGGTAATGACCGCTTTAGTAAGAGCCAACCTTCCATCCTCCCCGAACGCTCAAAAATACTATTCTATAACTTCCAGGTTATAACTGATAAGTTTGGCCTCGTCTTCAGGACTCAGCGAATACTCCCGCTCTAGTTCCTGCCTTTGGCTAATGGTTCCGCACAGGGGGGTGGAAAGATAACGCAAACCGTTATCATTGACCATGGTTACAATCAATTTCTTTTCCGGGTATTTGCGGGCCAGTTTTTTGGCGGCTCCTACGTTACAGCCCGTCGAGATTCCGCAGAATATACCCTCCCGCCGTGCTATTTCCTGGGCGATGGCAATACTCTCTTCGGAACTGACCAGAACTATCCCGTCTACATACTGCAAGTCAAGTATATCAGGGATTAATCCATCCGCAACCCCCTGCACCATATGTTTGCCAATCTTTTGGCAAGCTAATATTGGTGATTCTTTGGGTTCAGAGATATAAATCTTAATATCTGGATTTTTTCCCTTTAGGTATTTGGCGGTGCCAGTTACAGTCCCACCCGTACCCTGGCACATAATAAATACGTCTACGTTACCGCCGGACTGTTCCCATATCTCCGGTCCGGTATTATTATAATGAGCGGCCAGGTTCTCAGTCCGATAAAACTGGCCGATTTCAAACACCTGGTCCCCGTACTGATCTTTTATCCGATTGACCTCCACCAGAACCAGGTCAACATCAGTTTCGGCTCCTGGGGTTAAAATGAGTTCAGCACCATAAGCACGGATAGTCTTTTTGCGTTCCTCACTCATTCCCTCCGGCATTACTATCATGACCCGGTAACCCTTGCAGGCCCCGACCATGGCAGTCGAGATGCCCGTGTTCCCGGTAGTACCCTCTAAAAGGATCATGCCCGGTTTTAGATCCCCGCGCCGTTCCGCCTCTTCCACGATCTGGTAGGCAATCCGGTCCTTCAAACTGCCGCTGGGATTCACATACTCCAGTTTTACTGCAATATCAGGATTTATATCCTCACTCATTTTATTTAGACGAATTAAAGGGGTTCTTCCAATCGCCTCCAGTACATTTTCAACCATATGGGCATTAGCGTCCCATTTCATCTAACGACCTCCAATTCTTATTTATAAAATCCATTCCGGACCGAATCGCAGGGAACGACGAAGAGTCCGGGTCTCCTGCTCAGGCATAGAAGTTATAAACTCGGGTAAATTATTCAGATTTTCCTGATACAGTTTAACCAACTCGGTGAAGAAGCGCTCCCGCAAGTCAGGATTGCGCAGGGTGATACCCATTGAAGCCAGGAGGCCCGACCAATGGTTGTTGATCTCAATTTCGTAATCCGTCAAGCGCTCAAAAAATACCTGCCAGTCTCGTAAACTCTCTTCATCGGTCCAACCGATGCCTGCACAGACAAAATGGCGGCAGACAGATTCGCGAAGATATTGGGGCAGTATGCATCCCTGTTCCTTACTATGGAAACGGCAGCGATAACTGGGACCTTCAATAATATTGTTGACGGTGACTGATGCATCAAGCACGGTCAAATGTTCAAGCGAAAAAATGTATTGCAGCAATTCTGGTTCATGCAAATACAAGTAGACCAGGTCAGTCGGATAGAAAACCGGGGAATAAAATCCACAGCAGCCTTTGTCATCCTGCCGGGGACACTGGGCGCAAAGATCGACCTCTATATAGCTGCGCAGCCCATAGTTATGAAAGATCAGGGTGATATCTATGTCCATGATCGGAACGGGTCTCCCTTCAGTTCTCTTTAGCAAATGGGGGGTTAAATCATACTTATACATTATACAAAAGATCGATTCATTTTGCTTATTGATTTATCTGTCAGGGCAGGTTTGCATAATTTGCCTGCAATCAGTTATGATTAAGCATAGAAATTTGGCCGCTGAAGGACTACCAAAGGGCAGTATTTCAGACGGGGTGGGATTTGATTGATTAAGGTGAAGAAACTGGGCATTATGGGCGGAACCTTCAACCCGATTCATTATGGGCACTTGGTGGCAGCTGAATTTGCCCGGGAGGCTTTTGCCCTGAACCATATCATATTTATCCCTTCGGCTCGGCCACCCCATAAGGATTTAGGGGAGATTTTAGACAGTCAGCACCGGTTGAAGATGGTGGAATTAGCTGTACAGGACAATTCATATTTTTCCGTATCTGATTTGGAAATAGAAAGAAAGGGCTTGTCCTATTCGGTTGAAACGGTAGCTGATTTTCACCGTATGTACCCCGGGACCGACATTTATTTTATCCTGGGGATAGACGCATTTATGTTTATGAACACCTGGAAGGATACCGATCGACTGGCCGAATTATGCAGCATGATCGTGGTTACCCGTCCTGGCTACCATATGAATCCTGAAGATGAGCGTTTTACCGGGATACCGGTTTTAATGTGGGAGAAGATGGAGGTTATCCCTATCCCCGGTTTTGAGATTTCGTCAAGTACCATCAGGGAAAGGATCGAGCAGGGAAAGACTATTAAATACCTACTTCCGCCTGAAGTTGAGCAATATATATATGACCACATACTATATAAAGGCGATCTATGACATGAATTATTCAACTGCGCAGGCTCAACGTATCATAAAAAACCGGCTTTCCCAAAACCGCTATGAGCACAGTATGGGAGTAGCCCGGGTGGCTGAAAAGATGGCAGCCAGATTCGGAGTGGACCCCCGGAAGGCTTTTATTACCGGTGTGTTCCATGATTATGCCAAAAATCTGGGCTCCGCCAAGTTGCTGGAGATTGCCGGAACAGCTGGCTTGATCACCGATCGAACTGAAGAAGAGACGCCCGATCTCTTGCATGCGCCGGTAGGAGCCTACCTTTTGGAGACTGGTTTAGAGGTGGATGATGCTGAAATGCTGGAAGCAGTTCGAGCTCATACCATTGGTTCGACCCATATGAGTACCCTGGATAAAATAATCTACCTGGCGGATATGATTGAGCCAGGTCGGAGCGAGTACCCGCATTTGGAGCGCCTGCGCCAGTTATCAGAATACGATTTAGACGGTGCCATGCTTCTCGGGGTAGAATCTACTATCATTTATTGCCTTGAGCGTGGCCGGTTACTTCATCCCCGCACCGTCGAGGTAAGAAACGAATTTCTGCGCAAAATAGGACACCATATGCTATAAAGATAATTATTATTTATGTAATCCCCAGTGGGTAAAGATATTATCAAATATACAAACTGTAGGAGGGCTGTTTTTGATAACCGAGGAAAAGTTAATGCAACTCGTCGTGGATGCAGCGCTGGAAGAAAAAGCCATGGACCTGGTGGTTTTAGATGTAAATGAGAAAACCATCATTGCGGATTATTTTGTTATTTGCAGCGGACGTAATATGGTTCAGATTCACAGCATTGCTGATAATGTAGAGAAAAAGCTGGAAGAGCAGGGTATCTCAGTGCTGCGCCGGGAAGGCTATCAGCAAGGGACCTGGGTGGTTTTGGACTATGGGTCTACTATCCTGCACATATTCCGCCAGGAGGAACGTGAATATTATAAACTGGAACATCTATGGGCTGATGCCCGTAAGGTGAATATAGACAATCAGCAGTAATTGAATTGGAATTAAATAAACAAAGCCCTTTCCAGCCGGTTCTTCTACCAGACTGAAAAGGGCTTTTGGTATTTTGGCTTCGCTCTGTATTATTTGGCTACAATGTTAACCAGTTTTGCCGGGACTACAATAGCCTTTATTACCTGCTTGCCGGCTAACAGTTCTTGTACTTTGGGCTGGGCCAGGGCCAGGCTTTTCAATTCCTCTTCTGATGTCGATGCCGGTACCACCATGCGATCCCGTACTTTGCCGCTTATCTGGATAGCAATTTCAATCTCATCCTGCACCAAAGCCTCGGCTTCATAACGAGGCCAGCTTACATGGTATATGCTCTGTGAATGGCCGCAAATTTGCCAGAGTTCCTCGCAGATATGCGGTGAAAACGGGCTTAACAAAACGATCATGGTTTCCACTGCCTCTTTTAGAACCGAAAGGTCTTGCTCATCCTGATCCAGATAAGTGTTGAGCATATTATTCAATTCCATAATGGCACTAATAGCGGTATTGAAGTTAAATCGCTGTTCGATATCCTCGCTGACCTTTTTGATGGTAGCATGAGTTTTATAGCGCAGCTTACGTGCTTCCGGGTCCAGTTCGCCGAAACTGGCTGGGATGCTGATATCCTTGATATCCTCAGCACAACTGGTAACCGCCCGCCATACCCGGTTTAGGAAACGGGACGATCCTTCCACCCCCTGATCACTCCATTCCAGATCGCGTTCGGGAGGAGAGGCAAACAAGATGAACAGACGAGCGGTATCAGCTCCGTAAGTGTTGATTATATCCTCTGGACTCACAACGTTCCCTTTGGATTTGGACATTTTGGATCCGTCTTTCAAAACCATACCCTGGGTGAGCAGGTTGGTAAATGGCTCGTCACACGATAAGATATTGATGTCATGCAAGAACTTGGTGAAAAACCGGGAGTACATCAGGTGCAGAATGGCATGCTCCACCCCGCCGATATATTGGTCGACCGGCATCCAGTAATCAATCGCTTCTTTACTGAAGGGCAGGGTGCTGTTATGGGGATCACAGAATCTATCAAAATACCAGGAAGAACATACAAAGGTATCCATGGTATCTGTTTCCCGTCGGGCTGGGCCGCCGCAGACCGGACATTCGGTTTTATAGAAGGATTCAACATAGTTAAGTGGTGATTCCCCGGAAGGCCTGAACTCTACGTCCTCCGGCAATAATACCGGCAGGTCAGCCTCGGGAACCGGATTCAAACCGCATTTTTCGCAGTAGATCATCGGGATTGGACAGCCCCAGTAGCGTTGGCGCGAGATCAGCCAGTCCCGCAAACGGAAATTGATCATGGCTTGACCCAAGCCTTCCTTTTGCATATGGGCAGTAACCTGCTTTTTACCATCTTCAACGCTTAATCCATCAAAAATACTCGAGTTTACCATGCAGCCATGTTCAACATAAGCTTCGGTCATACTTGCACCATCACTGGGTGAATCCGGAGCTTTAATTACTACCTTGATCGGCAGTTCATACTTGCGGGCAAACTCAAAGTCACGTTGATCATGCGCGGGGACCGCCATAATGGCGCCGGTGCCATAATCGATCAAAACATAGTTGGCTATCCAGATCGGTATACGTTCGCCGTTCATGGGATTAATAGCATAAGCTCCCGTGAAGACCCCCTCTTTCTCGGCTTCGTTAGAGGTCCGGTCGATATCACTGACAAACTGCATACGGTGTACGAATTCCTTAACCTGCTCCTCTTGGGCAGTGCCCTTGCTGATCGTTTCTACTAGCGGATGTTCCGGGGACAAAACCATATAAGTTATTCCGAAAACAGTATCCGGCCGAGTCGTAAATACGGTCATTATTTCACTGCTGTTTTCTATGGCCAGATCGAACTGACAACCCTCGCTGCGACCTATCCAGTTGCGCTGCATGGTCTTAACTTTATCAGGCCAACCCGGCAATATTTCCAGGTCGTCCAGGAGCCTCTGGGCATAGTCGGTTATTTTGAAGAACCATTGGGTAAGATTGCGCTTGGTTACCACCGTGTCACACCGCTCACAAGCGCCGTCCACAACCTGCTCATTGGCCAGCACAGTCGCGCAAGAAGGACACCAGTTAACCGCCGCGCTCTTTTTATAGGCCAAGTCATGTTCATATAGTTTTAAGAACATCCATTGGGTAAATTTATAATAATCGGGCTTGCAGCTGGCTAATTCACGATCCCAGTCATAGCTGATTCCCAGGGTCTTGAGCTGCACTTTCATGTTCTCGATATTGGCATAGGTCCATTGGGCAGGATGGTGACCATGTTTTATGGCCGCATTTTCAGCGGGAAGACCAAAGGCATCCCAGCCCATAGGATGCAAAACGTTAAATCCGTTCATGGTCTTGAACCTGGCGACAACATCGCCGATGGCGTAATTGCGTACATGCCCCATATGGAGGTTGCCGGAGGGATAGGGAAACATCTCTAAATCGTAGTACTTGGGCTTATTAGGATCTTCTGTAACCTTGAAGAATTGGTTGTCGAACCAGTAGTTTTGCCATTTGGGCTCAATTGTTTTGAAATCATAATTATTGTCCATATAAGCCTCCTTGTTTTTTATTAGGAAACTAAAAAACCCTCATCCCTAATAGGGACGAGAGTTGTTTTCCCGCGGTGCCACCCAGTTTGACAAGTTAAATATGGTGGAGCTAGTGGGATTCGAACCCACGGCCTCTTGAATGCCATTCAAGCGCGATCCCAACTTCGCCATAGCCCCACAACTTGACCACTCATTCTTGTAACGGTGTAAACCGTCTCAGGCTACTGTATTCACCTGGGATGCTCCCCGGCGAGTTCGACAATATACTTGCCACCTTCCACCAAACGGTGACTCTCTGTCTAAGAATTGCCTACTACTCCGGCTCATTGCATGTTTTTTCTTTAATTGACATTAGCCATTATATGATAAGAAACCTTCAAAGTCAACCAATTATGATTTTTGGTCCGATGATGGCCAGCACCGAAATCCCGGCCATAGCGTTTTACCCAATAAGCGGCCCAATTTCAACCAACAACTATATAACAAAAAAGGGATTATTAGGAAAACGGAGAACTATTAGTAGAAGGTGGTGGTAAAATTGCTTAATTTGGAGAAGCGTTACCTTTGGGCAGCTGGAATCCTGATATTGATACTGATTTTTACTTTGGGTATGAAGTATGGAGATTTCAGAAATGCCAGTAATCAGAAACAGGAAATTGAACTGGAGAATACCAGTGATTCGGACCAAAAGGTTGAAGATGCGGGGGAATCCAGCATAATCCAGGTATACGTAACCGGTGCGGTTGCCCAGCCCGGAGTATATAAACTGCCGGTTGACGCGCGTGTGGTTGAAGCAGTGGAATTGGCTAAGGCTTTGCCGGAGGCCAATCTCCAGATGATTAATCTGGCTCAAAAGTTGGACGATGGAATGGCTATTGTTGTTCCCCTTGCCGGGGAAGAACCAACAGCTATGGTTAGCACTGGAATCATATCAGGGGCATCCCTATCGGCGGGACAAACGGGACGGGTTAATATCAATACCGCCAGTGTACAGGAACTTGATGACAAGCTTCCAGGTATTGGACCCACTATAGCGCAGAGAATTGTCGATTATCGCAGCCTCCACGGCCTATTTGCCAAGCCAGAGGATCTTAATCAAGTCAGTGGCATCGGGGATAAAAAATTTGCCGAGTTGAAGGAACTAATAACGGTTAGATAGTAAGATGAAGATTTCATGGTCAGCAATATTTATTTGTCTCGCGGTGGGCATCTGTTTAGCTCATTATAGAGCCTGGCTGTTTTTACTGACATTGTTGTTAATAATAGTGTTAGGTATGAGCCTTTGTTCTAAAAGACGTCCCTCTCTAGCCTGGATAGTGGGTTTCATCTTTATAGGTCTGCTATTGTACCAGGTCGCAGCCCCGCTTCCCCTTGGCAGTCTACCGGAGCAGACCGGGGTCCAGATAAACGGAAGAGTGGACAGCATTCCCTATTTTGATGGGCAAAAGACAGTTTTCGTAATTGAGTCGGAAAGCGAATCTCCGTATCAGCACAAAATACGGGTTGTATGTCTTTTCCCGGTGGATTTTACCCGGGGGGATCGTTTGAATCTGGAGGGCATGTTGAAACCACCCCGCTCCCCGGGAAATCCCGGAGAATTTGATTTTCCAACCTATTTAGCCAACCAGGGTATTTACTACAATTTGACTGTTAAAGATCCGGCCCAGGCCCGGAATGTCCAAAAAGCCAGCGGCGTTATCAGGTGGGTAGATTCCTTACGCAGTAGAGCTGAAAAATTTACCCGGACGGAATTGCCTTCACAGGAGGCTTCGGTTTTACTCGGCATGTTGTGGGGTGGCCGGGCAGGAATGGATGACCAGCAGTATGAGGATTTTCAGAAGACCGGTATAGTTCATCTTTTTTCAGTAGGCGGATTGCATGTCGGATTTCTGTTGGTTCTAGTCAATTGGCTGGCTGGTTTGACGGGATCAAAAAACAAGGGTAAGTTTGTAGCTGGGGTGACCAGCTTAATAGTATATGGTGCTATGGTGGGTTGGCCACCCCCGGTTATTCGAGCCGTTCTTATGGGAATCTTGGGATTGTTGGCCTATTTGAGCGGGCGAGAAAACGGTCTCCTGAACGCTTTGGCGATTTCCGGATCGGCTATTTTACTTTTCGATCCGATGCAATTATTTAACCTTAGTTTTCAATTAACCATGCTGGCTACTGCAGGGTTGGTTTATATATTCCCGTGCTTACGCTCTTGCCTTCCGGGTCGCGGTCTTATCAAGGATATAATCCTGGTTCCGATTTGCGCTGAAATGGCGATACTGCCCTTGGTGGCCTACCATTTTAATCTTTTTACACCTAGCTCAATTCTTACCAATATAGCAACCACCTATCTTTCTGGAGCCGCTGTCATCCTTGGCTTTTTAGCCAGTATCTTTTCTATATGGCTGCCGTTAATTGCTTCCATATTTATATATCCAGCCGGTATGTCTATTGAACTCATTTTAAGGTTGGTCGATTGGGTGGCAAAGATGCCGGGAGCATATATTTGGGTAGCCAGCCCCAGCCCAATCTTGGTCGGATTATATTATGCAGCTTTGGCTCTGCTATTGTATTCACTACGCCTGCATAGTTCCCGGTTTTGTATACCAGCAGCAGGATTATTATTAATCTGGTTGATAATTCTCTTTCTACCGCCTGGTATCTACAATAGAGGAGAAATGGAGATAATTTTTATTGATGTTGGCCAGGGTGATGCTGTTCTGATTAAAAGTCCCCGGGGAAGGTTCATTCTGGTAGATGGCGGAGGGAGCCAGCTTTTCGATGTCGGGGCTAAAAGATTATTGCCCTACTTACATCATAGAGGTATTCGCAAGTTAGACCTGGTTATCAGTACCCATCCAGATGTGGACCATGTACAGGGACTGGTCGAGGTTATAGAGGAGATGCCGGTTAAAAGTCTGGGGATATCTTCTAGCTTGGCAAAGGATGAAGATTATCAGCCATTGCGGGAAGCAGCCCGATACAACAAGGTTCCCTGTTTGTTTCTGGAAGCCGGAAAGTCGATTCAGATTGACGATAAACTCGATATTAAAGTTCTTCATCCTCAACCTGATTCCGATGGTTTAGACAACAATCGTGATTCAGTAGTTATCAGTATTGATTTCAAGCAGTTCTCGGTTTTATTGACCGGTGATGTGTCGGCTGCGGTCTTATCAGACCTGGCCGCATATGTGCCGCATCCCGTGACTTTAATAAAGATACCCCATCATGGCAGTAAGGGATCTTTATCCCCGGAATTTTATCAGTCGATGCAACCTAAATACGCCGTGATTTCCGTAGGGGCAGACAATCCATTTGGACATCCACACCCCTTAGTGCTGGAATCCTTGGCTGAGGAGAGGGTTAAGGTGCTGCGTACTGATAGAGATGGTGCAGTAACGGTAAACAGTAACGGTTTGGATATTTCTGTTAACAGTCAGCGCCTGGTTTCGCGTTAAGTGCCGAGAAAGTCATACTAATCCCCCTGGCCTTCATAACTATAGGCAGGAGGGTGAAATGAACAGAACTGAAGATAAGATTTTCGAGGATAGAGTGGGCCGGTTAATGCTCAGGCTTTCCTTGCCTGCCATTACTGGCATGATTATATACTCCTTGTTTGGTCTAATTGATACCTTTTTTGTGGCCAAATTAGGTACCGGCGCTTTGGCGGCGATAACGTTATGTATACCTATTGAGATACTATTGGTATCGGTAGGATCAGCCACAGGAGTCGGAATTACATCACTGCTCTCCCGCACATTAGGGATGAGGGAATATAAAAGGGCTGACAACATTGCCTGGCATGGCCTGATTATATGCGTCATCTATGGTGTGCTTTTTTCTTGCCTGGGAGTGGCTAATATTGACGGACTCCTGCGGATGTTTGGCTGTACAGCGGAGCTTTATTCCATGTGCAGACAATATCTCTATATAATATTAATGGGCAGCTTATTCACGTTTATACCGATGATATGCGGGAACATCCTTCAGGGTGAAGGAAATGCCTCCCTGCCAATTCTTCTTGCGGTTGTTGGTATTATGTTCAACGTAATTCTGGATCCGGTGTTGATATTCGGACTGGGGCCTTTGCCGCCAATGGGATTGAGTGGCGCAGCCTGGGCAGATATTATAGCTCTGGCTTTCTGCTCGCTGATTTCTCTGCAGACAATGTATAGGTCGCGGGTTTATTTGTCCTGGTCTTGGCACCATTTTAGACCTGATTTAAGAGTTTTATTCGGTATATACAAGGTGGGGCTGCCAGCTTTACTAATGGAGTTGTTGAGCGTAGCCCTGTTGGTATTGTTCAATAAAATACTGTTAGGTTTTGGCAGCGTTGCGGTTGCAGTTATGGGCATATTCTCAAGAATACGGTCTTTGATCTATATGCCTGTTTATGGACTGACCCAGGGGGCCATGCCTATTATCGGATTTGCATATGGTGCCGGCGACCATGAAAGAGTAAAAGAGGCCATAATCAAGGCTTCGGTTGTCTCCTTTATATTTGTATTAGTAGGTTGGTTAGCGATGCAGGCTAATTCTGAATGGCTAATGAGCCGTTTCACCAGCGATAGGGAATTGATACTGGCGGGTATATCCTGCCTAAGATTGGCTACCCTCTGCCTGCCGGTAATGGGCCCGATCATAATCTTGGGCAGCGTTTTACAATCGGTAGACAGGGGAGTAAGCGCTATGGCGCTGTCAATAATTAGACAGATCGGATTTTTCCTGCCGGCTATATTTATCCTTTCCTATTACCTGGGGATAAACGGCGTTTGGTTGGCGTTCTCGATTTCGGAATTGCTGTCTGCCATCCTAGCCTTGCTTTATTTTACCCGACTCTGGCATAGTCTGCAGCCAAAGCCCGCCCAACATCGCAAGGTAGTTTTTTTTACTAGCGGTTACGTATTGGGGAGAATTTCAGCCTGGATGAAGTGGTGATTATTGTTGGATCAGATATCTAGCCGTTGACGCAGAGGAATGTTTATAATGAATATGATATACGGTGAGCCGATTCGCAAATTGAAACCGAGGTACGATTGCAGATGGTTAATAATGTTGTTTATTTCTTGTGGGGATCAGAAAGCTACCTTATTGATAAAAAAATCAGGGAATTGATTTCAGAGCTGGTAACGGCCAGTGAGGATCCGGAGATTGTACCGGTAGATGCCGATGAGCCATCTGCAGCCGAATTTGGGCAGATATTGGAGTTCAGCCCTCTATTTGCGATGTCTCGTGTAGTCATTATTAAAAATCCATGGTGGCTGGGAAAGTCATCTCGAAAGATGAAGAAGATGGAAGACAGACTGCAGGTGTTAGAGGATTATTTTCAGCGTGACAACAATGGCCAGGTGCTTATACTGACTGCAACCGAGAATAATACCTCCAACCCAATAAATAAATTCCTTAGTAAGATGGCCCGGGTCATAAATATCAAGTCCTTATCCCCAAAGGATCTGGAGAAGTGGTGCCGAACGGAAATAGAACAGCGGAAAATGCAGGCGTCCCCCGCTGTTATTAGCCGGATCGCCGGTTCTGGGCAGGATATGTATTACCTGGAAAATATGTTGGACAAGTTGTCGTTGATAAAGGGGGAAGGGTCGCTGGGCATGGACGATTTGGATGAGCACCTTGACAGTCAGCATGATATCAATATATTCAAGCTGACCGATGCTTTGCTTAGCCGCAACGTCAAGTTATCGCTGGCCGCTTTCCACCAACTTATGGAACAGGGACAATCCCATTTACTGTTATTAGCGATGATAACCCAGCAGTTTGTTGCTTTGAGTAAGGTCATGTTCTATCATAAATCCGGCCAAAGTAATACCCAAATAGCCCAGTTGACTGGCCAGAAGGATTTTGTGGTCAAGAAAATGCTGGACAAATCGTCTCGTTTCACCTCAGGGGACATTCGCCGTATTTTTGAAAAATTACTGGGTGCAGACATAACCTTTAAGAGTGAGTCCAAAGACCCTCAGATTATTATGGAAACCCTGCTGGTGGAACTGTGCACCAGAAAATAAAAAACCTGTTCAAAGAACAGGTTTCAGGTCGATTTTGCTTATTGTGCCAGAGCGTTTAATTTCTTGGTTAGCCGGGATTTTTTCCGGGCGGCATTATTTTTGTGCAAAATACCTTTGGATACGCTTTTATCTATCAAGGAGGTTGCCTGCAACAGTTTCTCCCTGCTTGCGTCCATACTATCAGAAGTCAGAGATGCCTCAAAACCCTTTATACTGGTTTTTAATTGGCTCTTATAAGCCTTATTTCTTACTCTGGCCTTCTCTGCATTCCTGGCTCTCTTGGCAGGAGTCTTGCTTTTTGCCACACTTTCACCTCCTTGGATATTTAAAGTCAACAGAGATACTATATCACTACAGGTTATTTTTTGCAATGCCAGGGATAGCTTTTTTTATCGGCGTAATACTATAAACACATTAAATTATCATCTTGTCCCAGTTTTAGTTCTATTTAAGGTTTTACAGAATAGAATTTATCAGCACTGGGGGCGAGGTGATCTGGGTGAGAAAACGAAACTTAATCTCTTTTTTTAAAGGGATGTTACTCATACAGTTATTTTTGGCTGTCGTGATTATTGGCCTGAGTATGGATATCAGCCGCCGCTACACTGAGGGAATGAATTTCCTCAGTATTGAGCGTATTTCCCTGGCTTTTTCCGGGGTACAAATTACGGAAAGACAAGCTGAGCTGCTTTTACAGGAGAACAATGTTCTTTTGGCGGGAGCAGATAATGTGCCCGACCGTAAGTTGGAGGATGAGTATAATGCTTCAGCCATTTCGGAAAGTTTAATTGGGTCTCACATACAGGCTCTGGCTTTCGCCGAATATAGTGAAGACGATATTGTTGCCGATTCTGAGGAAGATGGCGGATCAATTGATGAAAACCCAGGGGACATGGAGCAACCGTTGGCTGTGGACCCAGAGACACTGGCTCGTTTTCAAAAAAGCCAGGTATTCCTCTATTGTACGCACAGCGGGGAAACCTATACTCCCAACAGCGGCCAAGCTCGTCTGGACGGAAAAAGAGGGCTGATCAATCAGGTGGCTGCCACGATAACGAACTCCTTGGAAGATTCTGGTCTGCCCGCCCAGTTTGTAGATACCATTCACGATAGCGATTACAACAAGAGCTATACCCTGTCACGCCAAACTGTGAGTAAAATTGTTGCCGCTAATAAAAACATCCTGGGTCTGTTTGATATCCACCGGGATAGTATACCAGGTGAAGGAAAATCCACCACTATATTGGTTGATGGCAGAAAATGTGCTCGTATTTTGATTGTGGTAGGTACTAATGAGCGCAAGCCTCACCCTAACTGGAAACAAAATTATGATTTTGCCCAAAAGATTTATAGCAAGGGCGAAAAGATGTATCCGGGATTAATCAAGGGGGTAATAACTAAGGCTGGAACATATAATCAGGAATATCATCCCCGGGCTTTGCTTTTAGAATTCGGCAGTGATACCAATACGCTGGATGAGGTTACCCAATCAGCCCAATTGTTTGTCCAAATATTGATAGAGGTACTTAAGGAGGCAAAATAAGAAATGGTGAGGGCGTATCATGCTTCACTAGTTGTACTGGTGTTGGTCCTGGCTTGCATGGGGCTAAACCTTTCTGCGCGGGGTATAAACAGTCTTACATTATCCCAGGATCCAATCCTGGTGCTGCAAACCAACAGTAATGTAATTGAAATCTCTACCCTTGGTGAAAACTATGTTATCAGCAGACAAGCTACTGTGGCAAAAACTAAAGAAATAGAGCATATTATCATAGTTCAGGCCTGGAAATCATTCAAATCCATGGGCAGGGCCTTAACTACGTATAGCAACTTGATGCAATGAGTCATTGCTCAATAACCCGGCCGTATAAGGCCGGGTTTTTATTTGCGCCGCTTAATGGCCTGATATACTACCAGTGCTACAAAAAGCAAAGCACCGGATAACCTTAATAGAGATCCAAATGAGGGATTAACCCGGTCAAATACCAACCCGGAAAAATAAAGTAAAACGCCCAGACCGATCAGGAATTGCAGTATTCTGCTCTGCTGGAAGACTGACCAATTTAGCCCGATGTAAAATGCCACTAAAACCGCAGGGAATAGGAATGCAAAAATAAGATCACTCATACTATTAATCCCCCTTGCCAAATTCTATTCCTAATCATAGCAGAAGTAAGGGCATGATAAAAATTTACACTCTATTTGGCCGGATTGATGATACGAACTCGGATAGGGTATAATGAAGGGCGGTTGTATTGGCCAATGGATGTTTTGTGGAGGGTTTGTTTTGCAGGATCGGATAAGAAACTTCAGTATTATTGCTCATATAGATCATGGTAAATCAACTTTAGCTGACCGGCTGCTGCAGATTACCGGCGCCTTGAGTGCCCGGGAGATGCGGGAACAGTTTTTAGACAAGATGGATCTGGAGCGGGAAAAGGGGATTACCATTAAACTTCAGCCGGTCCGCCTCAATTATACCGCTCGTGACGGTCAAACCTCTATATTGAACCTTATAGATACACCGGGGCACGTTGACTTTTCATATGAAGTCTCAAGGAGCCTGGCCGCTTGTGAAGGAGCATTACTGGTTGTAGACGCTTCCCAAGGGATTGAGGCACAGACCTTAGCTAATGTCTACATGGCTATGGACATGAATCTAGAGATAATAGGGGTTGTAAATAAAATAGACTTGCCCGGTGCGGAACCTGAGGCAGTTAAACAGGAAATGGAAGATGTGCTTGGTATCGATAAAGAGGAGATAATACCTATTTCAGCCAAATTGGGGCTTGGTATCGAGGAAGTGCTTGAAGCCATCGTAAATAGAGTCCCGCCGCCCAGGGGTGATGCCAATGACAAACTTAGAGCGCTTATATTCGATTCCTATTTTGATCCGTACAAAGGAGCTATATCTTATATAAGAGTTGATTCCGGCCGGTTGTGCAAGGGTGATATGATCAGGATGATGTCCAGCGGTAAAGATTTCGAGGTTACCGAACTGGGAGTCTTGTCGCCGTTTATGACCATGGTTGATTGTCTCAAAGCTGGGGAAGTGGGTTATTTAGCTGCGGCAATAAAGAACGTTACCGACACCAAGGTCGGGGATACGATTACCCTCAGTGACAATCCTGCCCTCGGTCCCCTGGAAGGTTACCAGGAGATAAAACCGGTGGTTTTTTGCGGGCTTTACCCCCTTGAAAACAATGATTTTGAGAGACTGCGTGATGCTCTTGAAAAACTGAAACTGAATGATTCGTCCCTGGTTTACGAACCGGAATCTTCAGACGCCCTGGGATTAGGTTTCCGCTGCGGATTTTTAGGATTGCTCCATTTGGAGATTGTTAAGGAAAGGCTGGAGAGAGAGTACGACTTGACCCTCATGGCTACTGCTCCCAGTGTTGTGTACCGGTTGTTGCTGACTGATGGAAGCGAGATATTAGTCCGTAATCCTAGTCGCTGGCCTGACCCACAAAGAATTGATAAGGTTATGGAACCATATGTAAAGGCATCAATAATGGTTCCCAATGACTACGTTGGAACGGTTATGGAACTATGTCAGGAGAAACGCGGCCAGTTCCTTAATATGGAGTACCTTACGCCTCACCGGGTTGTTTTAAGCTATAGCCTGCCACTGGCAGAGATTTTAGTAGACTTTTTTGATGGTTTAAAATCAAGAACCCGTGGTTATGCATCACTGGATTATGATTTACGTGGTTTTGAGGTTTCTGAGCTGGTCAAACTCGATATCATGTTAAACGGAGAGACGGTTGATGCCTTGAGTACCATTTGCCATAAGGATAAGGCCTATTACCGGGCTCGGGCTTTAGCCGAGAAGCTCCGCAAAATTATTCCCCGCCAGCTCTATGAGGTGGCTATCCAAGCATCTATCGGCAACCGGGTAATTGCCCGGGAGAGCGTTAAAGCTCTGCGTAAAGATGTACTGGCCAAGTGTTACGGCGGGGATATCACCCGGAAGAAGAAATTGCTGGAGAAACAAAAGGAAGGCAAAAAGCGGATGAAGCAGATTGGCAAGATAGAGGTGCCCCGTGATGCTTTTATGTCGGTAATGGAGATAGATGGTGAATAATAGTCCCGATTCTATGGGCATATATATTCATGTTCCTTTTTGCCTGCACAAATGTAATTACTGCGATTTTTATTCCCTGCCCATGGTTGATCCAGAGTTATATGAGAGGTACGCCGACTGTTTAATTCTTGAATTATCACGGCGAACCTTTGAGTTCCGATCCCCTTTCAGGAGTATATATTTCGGCGGCGGTACCCCTAGCCTTATGGATCCAAGACAGCTGGAAAGAATTATTTCCGCCATATATAGATATTTTCAGCCGGATCGGGAACCAGAGATTACGATTGAGGTTAATCCAGCCACGGTTACCCGCCAAACCTTGCTGGATTATCGAAGAATGGGAATAAACCGGCTGTCCATAGGAGTCCAAAGCTTTGCTGACCAGGAGCTAAAGCTTCTGGGGCGCATGCATAATGCCCAGCAGGCGGTCGAATGTTTAAATTGGGCTGACCAGGCCGGCCTGCATAACGTAAACATCGACCTTATCTACGGTTTGCCAGGCCAAAGCAAGGAGGTTTGGCAGTCTAACTTGCGTAAAGCGGGCAGCCTTTATCCCCAGCATATATCTGCCTATCTGCTGCAGCTTAATCCGGTCACACCCTTGGCCCATCAGATAGCTGCGGGGGAACTGACTATGCCAGATGATGAAACTCAATCCGACATATATTATTTCACCAGGGATTTTCTGCAGGAACGGGGCTATAGACAATACGAGATTTCCAACTTTGCTCTGCCGGGGTATCACTGCCGCCACAATCTGATTTACTGGAACGTCGGGCCCTATTTGGGGATAGGGGTTGGCGCGGTTAGTTTTGACGGATGGCAGCGAATCCTAAATCCTCCCCCTTTAGAAACCTATATGAGGTCAATTTGGGAAGAGGAGTCAAACTTCCGGCAGGTACTGGAAACCATGGATTCTAAACAGAAAATGGCCGAGGCGGTGGTGATGGGTTTGCGCTTGACCGATGGGATTAACCGGGAGAATTTCCGGAAGCGTTTTGGCGTCGATCTGCTCACTTATTTTGACAAGACCATTGCCAGGTGCCAATCTCAAGGTCTGTTAGAAGTTGATAACAATATTTACTTGTCATCCCGGGCATATTTCATTTCCAATCAGGTACTAAGTCAGTTTGTAGGCTGAGACAATGGCTTGACAACCAACCGGGCACATGATATTTTTTAAGAAACTGTAATTAGCACTCGAAGGAAGAGAGTGCTAACAGGGCGGGTGAAAGTGATGTCATTAACCGAAAGACAAAGGCGCATACTCGAATCAATAATTAAGGACTATGTCTTTACGGCTGAACCAGTAGGATCCCGGGCAGTAGTTAAAAAGCACGGGCTGAATATCAGCGCTGCCACCGTCAGGAATGAAATGGCTGACCTGGAGGAAATGGGTTACCTTGAACAACCGCATACCTCAGCTGGGCGGATACCCTCAGAAAAAGGATTTCGATATTATGTAGACTTTATGATGGAAAACGAGATACCCAGTGATGAGGAAATTGATCTCCTCCACCAGGCCTTGGATGACCGCATTCAGGAATGGAATGACGTTGTCCAAAGGGTAGGTCATTTTCTGTCTCAAGTCACCAATTACGCTTCCTTTATAATAGTCCCTTCAGTCAAATTGAGCCAATTTCACAGTCTGCAGATTATTCCTATTCAGGAGGGGCAGGCGATAGTTCTATTGGTAACTGACATCGGTATTATGCTGCATCGCCGTATTACCATCCCATCTTCATTGCAACCCGATGATCTCAAAACAATCGGAGATTTGTTTAATCATGCTCTAAGGGGTAAAAAAATGCATGAACTGCAGCGCAGTGACCTGATGGTATTACGCGATGAGATAAAGAGCCGCCGCACGGTTATTGAAAAGGCCTTGGAAGCCATCGATAACCTCCTGGGTCAATCGCAGGATGACCGGGTGATAATCACCGGGGCGCTTAACATTATTAAAGAACCTGAATTCAAGGATTTGGAGAAGCTGAAAAAAGTTCTATCCATTTTTGAAGAGGATGGCCAGCTAAAAGATATTATCCCCGACCAAATAACCGAAGGGGTCGATATCAGGATTGGCAGAGAAAACAAAAACGAGGAAATTAAAGAGATGAGCCTGGTTTTTGCAGGTTATAAAACCGCAGGTGAAATGGGAAAGATGGGTGTAATTGGCCCAGTAAGAATGGAATATTGGAAGGCGGCTGGAACGGTACAATCAGTCAGTCGTATCATAGATGAGATTCTTAATCATAGGGGACTTAGATAAAGAGCCTTTTTCGATTGGAAATCATAAGGAGTAGCTATGCCTGATAAGAATAACTCAAAGGGCGAGATAGATGAAAAAGTACAAGCGCTGTTGAGTAATGCCAATGCCGCCCGTCTGGTTGCTCAAACCATTGAAGGCACTATAGGCCCCAAAGGCTTGGATATTATGATGGTTGGGAACTTGGGAGACGTTGTCATAAGTAATGATGGGGTTACCATATTAAAACTTATGGCTGTAAATCATCCTGCCGCCCGGATGATAATTAACGCCGCCCGGGCTCAACAGGCTGAGGTTGGGGATGGTACCACCACGGCTACTATTCTGGCCGGGGCACTAGTGGTTGAGGGTGCTAATCAGGTGATAAAAGGGGTCCCCGTCACCCAGGTTATTCAGGGTATAAAACTTGGAATCGAACGTAGTATTGCACTCCTGGAAGAACGGAGCCGGGTGATTGATTCGGTTGAGGATTCTATTCTCCTCAATGTGGCTGCCACCGCCGGCCGCGATCAAAAGGAACTAGCTGCCTTGATTATTGAAGGGGCTAAGATAGTGGGTCAGGGAAAGTTACTGGATCCCGACTACAAATTTGCTGATGCGGTGTCAGCTCGAGAAGGTGCCACAAACCGGGTTTTTATGGGAACCATTATTAACCGGGTCCCGCTTAATAATGAAATGCCCCATGATATTTCAGGAATCAAAATATTAGTAGTTGATGATGCCCTAAGCCCCGAAGACATAGATAATGAATCCAAAAAGACTGAAGCCGGATTTCAGCATTACCTTGAAAATCGGAAGCGATATGAAGCCAATTTGCGCAAAATTTGTTCAATGGGTGTTAACCTGGTATTAGTAGACCGCAGTATAGATGAGATTGGTGAGCAAATATTTACAGAGAACAATGTTCTGGCAGTACATAGAGTATCGAGGCGCGAGTTGGACCGGGTATGTAAACATACCGGGGCTCATAAAATTAAAAGAAGCGGATTAAATCGCCCTGAAGATCAGTTGGCTGGTTACCTGGGTCATGCCAACCAGGTACAGGTTAATGAAAAACTAGGCAGTATTGCGATTTTAGGCGGCCAGGGAATAGCTCAAGCCACCATTCTGGTTGGAGCCGCTACCGAGGAAGTGGCCGATGAAAAGGAACGCATTGCCCGGGACGCCGCTGCCGCAGTTCAGGCAGCTGTACAAAAAGGTGTGGTGCCTGGGGGCGGAACGATCGAAATTTGGGTATCGCAGCAGCTTGATAGCCTGGCCGGGGAGTTAAAAGGTATGGTATCCTATGGTGTGGCAGTGGTTAAAGAGGCGCTGCAGAGACCGTTTGCTTGTATAGCAGCTAATGCTGGTTATAATCCCTTGGAGAAAATAAGTGAGATTATTGCTGAGCAAAACCGGAAGGGGCTTGACAGCATTGCCCTGGATTGTGAAGGAGGCGGCTTAATAGATGCCATGGCCCAAGGTATTATTGACCCTACCCTGGTTAAGATTCAAGCAGTAAAAACCGCTGGGGAGGTAGCTACCGCAATTTTAAGGATCGATTCCATTATCAAAATGAAGAATGAGGAATTTAACAACGAGGATTCAATAGAATAGAGGTGACTATAGAAAATGGAAGAAAACTTACAAGAGAAAACAGTTGAGGAAAATGAGACCGGGCAGGACATAAAACCGACTGTAGATAAGAGCCCCGAGGAAATCCTTAAAGAGGAATTGTTAAGGCAAAAGGAAACAGCCCAGAAAAACTACGATAATTACCTTCGGGCCCTGGCGGAAGTAGAGAATACCAAGAAACGAAGTGCCCGGGACCGGGAGGAATACTTAAAATATGCTAATGTCAGTATGGTTAAGAAAATCCTGCCTATCATCGATGACCTGCACCGAGCAATGGAAGGAGCACATTCCACGAGAGATATGGAAGCTATAGTAAAAGGTGTGGAGATGATAGCCAATAGGCTGGACGAGGTATTAAAGGGTGAGGGGGTAACCGCGATACAGAGTGTGGGTCAACCTTTCGATCCCCAGTACCATGAGGCATTAACCGTAGAAGAAAGTGACCAGCATCCGCAAAATACCGTCATTGAACAATTTCAAACCGGATATGTGATGCATGATAGGGTAATTAGACCTAGCCTGGTGAAGGTTAGCTCATAAATATTGGAGGTGTCTTCAAATGGGAAGAGTTGTCGGAATTGACCTGGGTACCACGAACTCGGTCATAGCAGTAATGGAAGGTGGAGAAGCAGTAGTAATTAACAACATCGAGGGGGAAAGAATTACCCCGTCGGTAGTTGGTTTTTCAAAAACCGGAGAGCGGTTGGTAGGCCGGGTGGCTAAAAGGCAAGCTACCACCAATCCGGAAAGAACGGTTTCTTCTATTAAAAGACATATGGGTACCGACTATAAAGTCAGCATCGAAGGTAAAAAGTATTCCCCCCCTGAAATATCCGCAATGATATTGCAAAAATTGAAAACAGATGCGGAGAGTTATTTAGGTCAAAAAATAACCCAGGCGGTTATTACGGTTCCGGCCTATTTTACTGATGCCCAGCGCCAGGCTACCAAGGATGCCGGAACAATTGCCGGACTGGAAGTATTGCGCATAATCAACGAACCGACGGCGGCAGCGCTCGCTTATGGGATGGATAAAGAAGAAAGCCAGACCATTATGGTATTTGATTTGGGCGGAGGCACCTTTGACGTATCCATATTGGAGATCGGGGACGGCACCTTCGAGGTTAAAGCTACCAGCGGCAACAACCGCTTGGGTGGTGATGATTTTGATGAGAGAGTCATAAATTGGCTGGCAGATGAATTCAAGAAAGATAACGGGGTTGATTTAACCAAAGATAAAATGGCTATGCACCGCCTTAAAGAAGCGGCCGAGAAAGCCAAACATGAATTATCCAGTCTAATGAGTGTAGATATTAACATACCTTATATCACAGCCAACCAGGATGGCCCTCTGCATCTGGAAAGAACCCTGACCAGGGCTCGTTTTAATGAAATGACTGCTGATCTGGTAGAAAAAACGGTCGGGCCGATGAAACAGGCGATGAAGGATGCCAATCTCAAGGCATCTGATTTGGATAAGGTTATCCTGGTGGGAGGATCAACCCGGGTACCTGCAGTGCAGGAAGCGGTTAAAACTTATACCGGCAAAGAGCCTTTTAAGGGCATCAATCCGGACGAGGTAGTGGCCTTAGGGGCGGCTATTCAAGCCGGGGTATTGACTGGTGAGGTTACCGATGTCGTGCTGTTGGACGTTACCCCCTTGTCATTGGGGATTGAGACTCTGGGGGGAGTATTTACCAGGATTATTGAACGCAATACCACCATCCCGGTCTCCAAGAGTCAGGTGTTTACAACCGCAGCTGACAACCAACCATCGGTTGACATCCATGTTCTGCAGGGAGAAAGAAAACTGGCACAACATAATGTAACCCTGGGCCGGTTCCAATTGACAGGAATTCCCCCGGCTCCGCGGGGAGTACCGCAAATAGAAGTCAAGTTCGACATCGATGTTAACGGCATCGTCAATGTAACTGCCAAGGATATGGCTACCAACAAAGAGCAGAAAATTACCATAACATCATCAAGTGGCCTAAGCGATGATGATATTGAACGTATGGTCAAAGATGCTGAAAAATTTGCCGAGGAAGACAGCCAACGCTTCAAGGAAATTGAGGCTCGCAATGCTGCCGACAGCATCATTTACCAAGTTGACAAAAATCTGAAAGAGTTTGAAGATAAAATAGACGAAGCCGACCGGACCGCGGTTAATAACGCCAAAGAAGAGCTGCAAAAGGCTTTGGCAGGGGACGATATTGACGATATCGAAGCCAAGACTGAGGCGTTGACGAAGGCTATGTATGCTTTTACCAGCAAAATGTATCAGAATGCCAATCCGGAACCGGGCAGCAGTAGCGAAGAAGAAGATATTATTGACGCCGATTACAATATCTCAGACGATGAAAAGGGCGGGAAATAGGTTTAAGGTTTATCAGGAAGGTGGGTAATAATGGCCTCCAAGCGTGACTATTATGAGGTTTTGGGGATTGCCAAAACGGCTTCGCCGGAGGAAATAAAAAAAGCTTATCGGCAGAAAGCCAAAAAATATCATCCCGATGTCAATAAAGAGGATGAGAATGCTGCCGAGAAGTTCAAGGAAGTTGCTGAAGCTTATGAAGTCTTGAGTGATCCGCAGAAGAAAGCAGCCTATGATCAATATGGACATGATGCTTTTGATCCCAACCGCATGGGCGGCGGTTTCACGGACTTTGGCGGCATGGGTGGATTTGGCGATATATTCGATATGTTCTTTGGGGGTGGAGGCCAACGCCGGAGAGGCCCACAGCGAGGCGCAGACCGGGAAATCCGTTTGGATATCACTTTTGAGGATGCCGTTTTCGGAGCGGAAAAAGAGATGGATATCATGCGGGTAGAAAGCTGCGAAAAGTGCGATGGGACCGGAGCCGAACCAGGATCCAATGTGAATACCTGTCCCCAGTGCAATGGCACCGGGAAGGTGCGATCAGTGCAAAACACACCGTTCGGACGGTTTGAGACTACTCATACCTGCAGCCGGTGTAATGGAGAAGGCCAAATCATTGAAAAACCATGTACCGCATGCAAGGGTAGGGGCAAGGTCAAACGCAAACGCAATATTAATGTAAGAATACCAGCTGGTATAGACACCGGGGCTCGGTTAAGAATACAGGGTGAAGGAGAAGAAGGTATTCTGGGTGGTCCGCCGGGGGATCTGTATATTGTGGTGGTCGTTAAGAGCCATGCTCGGTTTAAGAGAGACCGTTATACTTTGTTGTGCGATCTCGAGGTAAATATGGTCCAGGCAGCTTTAGGAGCTGAAATAGAGGTGCCATTATTACGGGGTGATAGCCATATTCTGCATGTCCCGGAAGGAACCCAGCCAGGGGATATACTGACTGTAAAAAACAAAGGAATACCCCATCTACAGGGTCACCGCAATGGCGACTTGAAAGTGCGGATCAATGTAAAAATACCGACCCGCCTGAATAAAAGGCAAAAGGATCTTTTATCCTCGTTATTCAATGAAGGCGAAGACAAGGAATCCAAGAAGGGTTTGTTTGATAAATTGAAAGATGCTATGGGTTAAAAGGAGTCGGGTACTGTGAATTGGAAAGAATTTAGTGTACTTACTGAAGGCGTATGTGTGGAAGCAATTGCAGGAATATTCCACAATATGGGTTCAGGTGGTGTAATTATAGAAGACCCGCAGGCGGCTCGGAAGTATGTAAACGAAGGAAAGTGGAAACCCGAGTTGGTGTCGGAAGATTTTCTGAGTCATGAATTTGTAGTGGTAAAAGCGTATTTCCCGGAAGAGCGGGATGTTCTCGAGTCTTTTACCAAAGCAATCGAAGCCGTAGAAAGCAATTTCCAGGTGAAATGCCCGGTATTTGTTGATGAGGTCCGAAATGAAGACTGGGAAGAGACCTGGAAAAAGTATTATCATGCCTTCAAAATAGGTGAACGCCTGGTTATAAAACCGTCCTGGGAGGAATACCTGACCAGTAAGGGTGAAGTGGTAGTAAACATAGATCCGGGGATGGCGTTTGGTACCGGCATTCATGCTTCCACTCGCTTTTGCCTGCGGTTTCTGGATCAATACGTAAAGGGCGGGGAACAGGTTATTGATGCCGGATGCGGATCGGGAATACTATCGATTGCAGCCATGAAATTGGGGGCAATTGGTGTATTTGCCATGGATATAGATGATTTGGCGGTTCGAATAGCTCGAGAAAATGCAGCTTTAAATGATCTGACGGACCGGATCGAGGTACAGGCCGGGGATATTGTAGAGAGTATCCGGGGGCGGAAGGCTGATATGGTTCTGGCCAATATAACCGCGGAAGTGGTCGCAGAACTGATACCAGAGGCTGCTCAGGTTCTGACCAGTGGGGGGTATTTCTTTGGCTCCGGCATCGTTGACAGCCGCTGGCCATCAGTAAAACAAGCCCTGGAAGACAACGGTTTAACAATAGAGCAAGTGCTGCAGGATATAGATTGGATTGGAGTAGCTGCGCGCCGGTTGTAGACTGGCAGGATAAACAGTCATCCAGGATATAAAGCCCGGCAAGGAAGAGAGAATGAAGCGAGTATCTTTTTACACCTTGGGTTGTAAAGTGAACCAGGTTGAAACTGAACAACTAATAGAAGATTTCATGAGGCGGGGTTACCAGATCGTTAAATTTGGTGACCCTGCTGATGTCTGTGTCATTAACACTTGTACTGTTACCCATATAAGTGACCGTAAATCACGGGCCATGATACGCAGGTCAATACGCACCAATCCCCGAATGCTGGTGGTAGCTACCGGTTGTATGGCACAAGTTAATGCCGAGCAGCTTTCTGCAATTGAAGGCCTGGACCTTATTGTAGGCAATCAATGTAAAGATCAAATCGGTGCGATTGTGGATAAACATTTAGCCAGCCCAGCCCGAAAGCTATGGCTGACACCATCGGCAGAAAATTCCGGGCTTAAACCACAACTCTATTCCTGCCATCATCAACGTGCCCGGGCCTTCGTGAAAATCCAGGACGGTTGTCAGAGCTATTGCTCTTATTGTATTGTGCCGTTTGCACGGGGCCCGGTACGCAGTAAGATCCCAGGCGATGTGATAGCGGAAGTAAATAATTTGGTTGACTTAGGGTATAAAGAGATAGTATTGACTGGCATCCATACCGGCCAGTATGGATTGGATATACGGGGATGGGATGTAACCCGGTTACTGGAGAAGATACTCCAGGAGGTTGCTGGTCAATACCGGATTCGGCTGAGCTCTATGGAACCTTTGGAAATTAATGATAATCTGTTGGAGCTGGCCGCGCGTGAAACGAGGATATGCCGGCATTTTCATATTCCTTTACAAAGCGGCAGCGATCGAATTCTTAAGTCAATGGGCCGCCGTTACAATAATGAGTATTACCGGAGTTTGGTCCTTAAAACGGCTAGCCTTATTCCAGGAGCAGCTTTTACGGCTGATGTAATGGTAGGTTACCCAACCGAGGATGACCGGGATTTTGCCGACACATACAGCTTGATCGAGGAACTGCCTATATATGAACTGCATGTCTTCCAGTATTCACCCCGGGCGGGTACCAGGGCCGCGGAAATCATGCCCCAGGTGGAATCATTGGACAAACACCGGCGCAGCCAGGATCTTTTAGCCTTGGGTCAAGCAAAGAAACTCCAGTATATTCAGGGTGCAGTAGGACAAGAAGTGGAGCTATTGGTCGAGAAACGTTTACGGGATGATATCTATTCAGGTCTTAGTGACAACTATATTGAGGTTCATTTTCCATTTCCAGATGATGTGATCGGGCAGATAATAAAACAAAAGCTCATTGCCGCAACGACAGATTTTGCAGTAGGCTCGGGAAAATAAAAGCATTCTTACACTAATCGTAAGCCGGTTTAGTTTGCTGCAAAAATTGGGCCGATAAGCTTGTCTCTTTTATCATAAGAACGATATAATATGCATATCTGCAGATGGGAGGGCTTATTATGCCATCTATTCGGCCCAGTTCCGACCTCAGGAACAAATATAATGAAATATCTGATTTTTGTCACAAGTACAGTGAACCAGTTTACGTCACCAAGAATGGCCATGGGGATTTAGTGATCATGAGCATCGAGACTTTTGAAAATCTGCTTGGCAAATTCGAGTTGTATAAACTTCTCGATGAAGGCATGGATTCAATTAAGGCGGGTAAGTTGAAACCCTTTGGCAGCGCTTTTCAGGACATAAAGAAGGATCTTACCGAGTGAGCAAATTTAAGGTCTTAGTTACTGAGCCGGCTGGAGGAGATCTGCGGGAATTGATGGAGCAATTTATTAAGGTTCGTAAGGATGACATTTTAACTCAGCGCTTGCTGGCCGATCTGGAAAACGCACATGACGATCTATCCTTGAGACCATTTGGCTATTCTTTGGTGAATGACGAGAAACTAGTTACCGCCGGGATACGGAAATTAAGTTTGGATAATTATATTATCTTCTTTGTTGCCTCGGAAAAAGACAAAACCGTTTCACTGCTGCGAATATTACCGCCGCAGCGTATTTGGGCGGGCCTATTGTAAACTGCCCTTATCATGAATATATTTTCATCACACCCGCCATTTTGGTCGGGTGTTTTTTTGGAACGTAGGTTCGGAAAAAATGATGACACATGGAGAATAATGTAATAAAATAAAAACAATGGAAATGATTAATGGAGTCACCATCGGGAAGTGACTCTAACCAAAAGGTAGAAAAGGAGGAACGGCGGTGTCAGATTTTCAGTATGAAATAACCAGAAATTTGGGTGTTTTATCGGAAAGCACAAAGGGCTGGCAGAAAGAAGTTAACGTGGTGAGTTGGAATCAGCGGCCGGCAAAATTGGATATCCGCGATTGGGGTCCAGACCACCAGAAAATAGGTAAGGGAGTTAGTTTGAGTTTTGAAGAAGTGAAAAAACTCAAGGAGATAGTTGAAGGATTAAATCTCTCTTCAGATACCAGAATGGGTTAATAAGAGACATTGATATGATTATTTATAGGTAATGGATAACATTTACACTTGCCTATTGAAATACGGCTATTATTTGATAAAATGTAAGAAGTAATGGCCTTTTAAGTTATAATTAAGCTTTTTTTGCTCTTAGGAGCCATTCTACAATATAGCCTACGGTGATCAGAGGGAGGTGAAAAACTGTGACTGCGCCTGATTGTTTGTTCTGCAGGATTTTGGCCAAGGATATACCGGCAGACTTTATTTACGAAGACGAATATATGGTTGCCATAAAAGACATAAACCCCGCTGCACCGGTACATCTATTGATAATTCCTAAAATTCACGTTTCCTCGCTAAACGCAGCTGGTCCGGAACATGCAGACATATTGGGACGTATACAGTTGTTAGCCTCTCGCCTAGCTCAAAAAGAGGGTATCGATGAAAATGGTTATCGCCTGGTAAATAACTGTGGTCCCTGGGGGGGGCAGTCTATTTTCCACCTGCATTATCATTTGCTGGGCGGCAAACCTATGGGTTGGCCTCCCGAATAATCTTGACTTTAAGCCATTAAGGATTGTAAAATATAATGGCGTCTATCATCCCGGTCAGGTGAGGGGAGGGAAATAATGAGCGAAGTAAAAGTAGGAAAAAACGAATCCCTGGATAGTGCTCTGAAGAGGTTTAAACGTACTTGCCAGAAGTCAGGGGTTATGCAAGATATTAGAAAACACGAACACTATGAGAAACCAAGTATTCGGAAGAAAAAGAAATCAGAGGCTGCCCGTAAGAAGAAGAAATTTTAAAAACTAGAAAATAAAAAGTCTGGTATCTGGTTACCAGACTTTTTCGCTAATAAGAACCATATTGGGGGAACGCCGGATGTCATTTATGAATAGAGGTATGCAAAATAAACGGCAGAGAAATGTGACTTTAGTTATTGTCGGAGTGGTTTTGGCTTCATTTTTATTAAGTATCGTGGCGATTGCTATCGGCTAGCGAATAGTATTTAGCTAGACGTGTCTGCACAGCAGGCACGTTTTTTTTGTCTTATCGGAAGGAGCTGGCACAGTATTTTTGTCGCTGATATTAGAGCATTTACTGGATTTAGTGAGCATATATTTTTTAGTGATATGTGAATGCCCTTGCTGCTCGATACAAGGCTACGTTGGGGATTACAAAGCCAATAGCCGGTTGATAAGGAGGATTATCTGTGGAATCAAAACGAGAAACGATAAGCAGAGCAATGGCTGATTTTCTGGAAATCCCCGCTGATCTCGTACTGGATTTACCTCGATTGACTATAACCGGCAGAAACGAGTTATACCTGGAGAACCATAAAGGTATTATTGAGTACTCTACCGAACGCATGCGTATTAACCTTAGTCGGGGGTACCTTGAAGTAAATGGAGAGAAGCTGGAGATACAAGCTCTGATGCCTGATGAAATGAGGGTGATTGGCGAAATATCAAGCGTCAGATACCTGGATTAAGGTGGGGGTTAAGATGACCAATAGATTTTCAGATCAAGTGGGTGGCTTTATTTCCCTGCGACTACGGGGTAATAATCTGGAAAGGATTATTAACCTGGCTTTAGCTCGAGGCATTTATATTTGGGATATCAAAAGAGATAAGGAATTTATATATCTGAAAGTTAGGAATAGTGGATATGAAGCTTTCAAAACAATAGTAGACGAGTACGATTTCGATCTTGAAATACTCAAAAGAGATGGTCTTCCTTTTTACAAGAAAATATTAAAAAGGAGGATGGGCTTTTCGGTGGGGGCAATTATTTTTGTCACTGCGCTCTATATTATGTCCTCCTTTCTGTGGTTTGTGGAGGTAAGCGGCAATCAAAATGTCGACCGCACCAGGATACTGCTGTCAGCGGCTCGTCATGGGATTTATCCCGGGGCTGCTAAATGGTCTTTTAGTCGCACAGAAGTCGAAGAAGCCATGCTTAGGGAACTGAATGAGATTTCTTACATCGAATGTGACATAAAAGGAGTCAGAGCCAACATTAAAGTGGTTGAAAAGATATTGCCTGACCGGGAGACCACTGAGCCATGTAATATAGTTGCCAAACGGGATGGAGTAGTAGATGAGGTTCTCGTGCTTAATGGTCAGGCCATAGTAAAATCCGGTGATGTAGTAGTGAAGGGAGATTTGCTGATTTCAGGTATCATGCTGCCCCCTGTTCCTCCGGACAATATTACTATGCCTGCTCCTTTACCGGCAATGGAACCTACTCAAGTAAGGGCGCGAGGACAGGTCAAAGCCAGGACTTGGTATGAGGGATATGGCGAAAGCAGAAGGGCATGGGACGAGACTATTCTGACCAAGTCAAAGTATTCCCGCCTATATCTGACATCTCCGTGGAGACAGTACTTGCTTATTGGCAGGGGTATGATCCCCTATCCAGATTATGAACAAAGCGAAAAGAACTGGCTTGTGCATGGCTATCGATGGGGCATAACGTATCAGAAGTTCCAGGAAAGAGTGGTGAAGACGACCCAGTATACTGAGAATGAGGCCGTAGAAATAGCGCGGGAACAAGCCATGGAAAATCTGCGTTTAATCATGGACAGTAATGTAAAAATGGTTGATTCCCATTTAGAAGTTTTATCTTCACCCAGCGATTCAATTGTAAGAATAAAAGTGTTCGTTGAAGGGATTGAAGACATAGGAACACCGCAGCCGATTGCAGGTGGCTAGATTAGTAAATAAAAGGCTACATATGCTATACTTATCAGGAAATATTGATAAAACTGGGAGGACTTTGGCTTTTGGCCGAAAAAGAGAGTAAATACGCTATCAAGAACAACCAGCAGGCGGCCATTTTCTTTGGAGCCGGGGATGAAAATTTTCGATATCTGCAGGAGATCAGTGGTGCCGACTTGTCTGCTCGGGGAGCAGACGTTTATGTGCGGGGGAATGAAGAGCAGGTCGATTATGCTATACAATTGATAGAAGATTTAATGGAAATAGTCGATAGCGAGGGTCAGCTTAACCAAAATGATATCGGCTATGTAGACAAGTTGCTTAAAAAAGGTGAGAGGCCGGGCTATAAGGCCATTGTTTCCGGGACGCTGATTACTACAGCTCGGGGGAAGGCTATCAAAGCTAAGACAATGGGCCAAAAAAGGTACGTGCAAGCCATCTTGAAAGATGATGTTGTTTTTAGTATTGGTCCGGCGGGGACCGGCAAAACTTATCTGGCTGTAGCGATGGCAGTGAGGGCACTGCGCAACAAAGAAGTAGAACGTATTATACTGGTTAGGCCAGCAGTGGAAGCTGGGGAGAAGCTTGGTTTTCTGCCTGGAGATTTGATAGAAAAGGTAAATCCATATCTGCGACCGCTTTATGATGGCCTTTTTGACATCTTAGGAGTTGATATTACCCAACGATATTTAGAAAAGAATATTATTGAGATCGCCCCTTTGGCCTATATGAGAGGAAGGACGCTCAATAGTGCTTTTATAATACTGGACGAAGCCCAGAATACCACTCCGCAGCAAATGAAGATGTTCCTGACCCGCTTGGGTTTCGGATCCCAGACTGTAATAACCGGTGATATTACTCAGGTGGATTTGCCCCCTGAAGAATATTCAGGACTGATAGAAATTCAGAAAATTTTAAGCGGCATCAAGGGAATATCCTTTGAGTATTTGGGGAAAGAAGATGTTGTCAGGCACCCGCTGGTGCAAAAGATTATTAATGCTTACGAGTTATACGAAGCGAAACAATAGACAGATCAAGATGTTGAGGCGAATAACATGAAGTTTTCCCAGATCTTCAAATATTTTTTTGATGGTAGGACAAGCGGACTATGGAGAAATGCTGCTTTCATAAGAGCCGTGGTGGTTTTTGTGTTTGTGGCAATAATGACCACGACCATGTTCAGTGCTTCTAATCCGCAGCAGGTATCGTTGCGGGAAGATGAAGTAGCTAAACGAAATATAGTGTCAGAGACTAACGCCGTGGTTGTAGACGAAAAACAGACCGAGGCTCTCCGCGACCAAGCCGCCTCCCGGGTACAAAAGTCCTACCAAGAGGATCGCATAGCACTCAATTCTGCACGTTCTGACGTAAATGGCGCTTTCGATAATATAAACAATATTTTGATTTCCACGACCGCTGATAAAAGAACGCCCATGAGAAACTTGTTGGAAGACTTGGTCAAACGCAAAGACTTTAATACAGGATTTAATTTGACCAATTTAACTAACTATTTGCTGACCGCTACCCCTGAAGATGTAACCAAGATGCGGGAAGCCAGCATCAGCATCGTGGACCAATCCATGGATAAGCCGATTACCCAGGAAGCTTTACCGGGTATTTATGATGAAATTGCCGACCAGGCTGCTAAACTGGCATTTAATCCAGCCGCTCAGCAAATCGTCCAAATAATTGCAGTTGATGCCATCCGTCCTAACCTCATTTATGACCAACAAGCTACTGAGGCCGCCATCCAGCAAGCCCGGGAAGCAGTAGAACCGGTACGTAAAAACGTTCTAGCCGGTGAGGTTATAGTTCGAGAAGGGGATCGAGTTACCGCTGAACAGATTTCAGTCCTCGAACAATTGGGAATTCAGCGTACTAAAAGTTATGCTCTAATGTTATTGGGCTTAGCTCTTTTTGTGTTAGTAGCTATTTGGCTGCTCAGAGAATACCTCAAACGCTATTACCGCGATATCTTATTAAATGATAAGTTGTTGATCTTAATCGGATTGATTGTAATCATCGTTATTGTCCTGGCCAGGGTATTAACCGCGGTAAAAATAGCTGACCGACCGGAAATCAATATTATGGCTGGGTACCTGGCTCCTGTTGCTGCCGGGTCAATGCTTATAGCTATTCTGGTCGATAACCGCCTGGCTTACTTTGTTACCGTTGTAATGTCTTTGTTTGTTGGTTTATTAACCGAGAGTAATCAATTAGCCCTCATTACAGTTGCCTTTGTTGGAGGTACAGTTGGTGTTTATCGAGTAACCAGGTTAAGTCAGACAGGAGATCTGGCCCGGGCTGGATTTTATATTGCTACTGCTAATGTGGCAGCGATCCTGGCGATGGAATTATTGAGCGGGAACATAAATATTGCGGTAGCTTTGGTAGGGGTTTTACTTGGGGTTATAAGCGGAATTTTATCAGCTGTACTGACAATAGGGGCTCTGCCTTACCTGGAAAGCGCTTTCTCTATAACTAGTATGATTCGTTTACTGGAACTTTCCAACCCTAATCATGACCTTCTGAAACGGCTGCTGATAGAGGCCCCCGGGACTTATCACCACAGCTTAATGGTTGGCAATCTGGCCGAAGCGTCTGCGCAGGTGATCGGTGCCAATCCCTTGTTAGTAAGGGTAGGGTCCTATTTTCACGACATTGGCAAGATCAAAAGGGCGGAGTACTTCGTGGAAAACCAGCGCGGCTGTGATGAACCGCATAATAAAATAGCCCCGGCTTTAAGCGCCTTAATTATAATATCCCATGTAAAGGAAGGGGTAGAGCTGGCCAAAGAGGCTCATCTACCTCAGGTAATAATTGACTTTATCGCCTGCCATCATGGAACGAGCCTGGCCAAGTATTTCTATAATCAGGCTATTGCTGAAGAAGGGGAAGGGATGGTCAACGAGGATAGCTTTAGATACGAAGGGCCGAAACCTCAAACCAAGGAAGTAGCCCTGGTTATGCTGGCTGATGCCGTGGAGGCAGCGGTTCGGTCATTACCTAATCCTAATATGAATAATATTCGGATAATGGTTGAGAAAATAATTCGGGATAAATTAAACGATCACCAGCTCGAAGAATGTGACCTGACTTTTAAGGATTTGGACGTGCTAAGTGCAAGCTTTTGCAAGGTCTTGGAAGGGGTTTATCATAAAAGGATTGAATACCCTGATATAGTACAGGAGTTTACGAAAAGGAGAGAGCAGCTTGGAAACCATGATTATAAACCAGCAGACTAAGGTTGAATTTGATGCACAGTTAGAGAATAAAATCCTGGCAGTTGTCAATGCTGCTGCTAAGCTGCACAATCTATCCACTGAAACAGAATTAAGTATTTTACTGGTGGACAATGCTTATATAAAGAAGTTAAACTCGATGTACCGCGGTCAAAACGTGGCTACTGATGTACTATCTTTTGCCATGAATGAACTGGGCGAGGATGAACCCGATATGGACTTTCCTGGGGAGCCCAATATTTTAGGAGATATAATTATTTCCATGGAAAAGGCCCAATCCCAGAGTGAGGATTATGGTCATAGCCTGGCCCGGGAGGTTGGTTTTCTGACTGCTCACGGCATACTCCATTTACTGGGTTATGAACACGATTCGGACACCGGGGACAAAGTAATGCAAGATTTGCAGGAAAAAATTTTGCAAAGCGTAAGCCTGGAACGATAAATATTATGAGCAGGCTGTTGAGAAGTTTCTCCTACGCTATTCAGGGATTATATTACGCTATCGTCCACGGGGAGAATATGAAAATTCACCTGTTGGCTGCGATAGCGGCAATTGCGGCGGGAATCATGGTGGACCTTTCCGCCATCGAGTGGGCAATTTTAAGCATAACCATATTTATGGTTCTTTCTGCAGAAACAATAAACAGTGCCATTGAGAAAACAGTCGATCTAGCCTGTTCGGAAAGTCATCCAATGGCTAAACTGGCCAAAGACATGGCCGCGGGAGGAGTATTCCTGACCGCTCTCAACGCTGTTGTAGTAGCAGTTTTTTTGTTTGGTCCTGCTTTAATCGGACTGCTTGGCTAGGGAGGAGAAAAATGAGAGCAGAAGATTTGGTTGGCTTAGCCCGTCAAGCTCAGGACATGGCATATGCTCCCTATTCAAATTACCGGGTTGGAGCGGCTCTCTTAACGGTTGGGGGAAACGTGTATACCGGCGCTAATATCGAAAACGCCTCATACAGTCTGACTATTTGTGCCGAACGCGTGGCGATATTTAAGGCAATATTAGCTGGGGAAAGAGAGTTTGCAGTTTTAGCCATATCCAGTAGTGGAGTTGGCAGAGTTACTCCTTGTGGGGCTTGTCTTCAGGTTTTGGCCGAGTTTGCCAATGCAGTTAAAATTATCACCAGCGATGACCAAGGAGATTTAAAGGAATATCGCCTAAACGAAATGCTACCCTACGCTTTTTCGTTAGAGGGATAAAATATCACTTGATTAGTTAATCTTAAAATATGTATAATGCACTGCGGAATCCATGCAGAAGGGAATAATAGTTTTGAAATCTGGATTTGTTAGTATCGTAGGCAGACCCAATGTAGGAAAATCGACCCTGGTCAACAAACTGATCGGCTCCAAGATAGCAATTGTATCTGATAAACCTCAGACGACCAGAACCAGAATACAGGGAATTCTGACATCCGATCAGGGACAGATTATTTTTATTGATACCCCAGGGATGCATAAACCCAAGCACCTTTTAGGTGAATATATGATGAAGGTTTCTACCCAAAGTTTGGATGAGGTTGATTTAGTTTACTATATCACCGACGTCACTCATCCTTTTGGACCAGGAGAACAGTACATTATAGACCAGTTAAAAAACAGCACAGTACCGGTATTTCTGTTAGTTAATAAAATCGACCTGGTAGATAATGAAGAGATTCAGCGGTTTATCCAGCCGTTTTGTAACCAGATGAAATTTACCGAGTGTATTTCCATAGCCGCAGTTAAGGGAACCAACCTGACTGAATTGTTGGAAACCACCTATAAATATTTACCAGAAGGCCCCTTGTATTATCCGGAAGAAGACCTGACCGACCAGCCGGTTTCTTTCATTGTTGCCGAATTAATAAGAGAAAAAGCACTTTTATTGACCCGGGATGAGGTGCCTCATTCGCTGGCAGTGGAGATAGAGGAATTTAAGAACCAGGAATCTGGCAAAGTCTACATTAGAGCGGTCATCAATACCGAGAGAGATTCGCAGAAAGGTATCATTATCGGGAAAAAGGGCCAGATGTTGAAGCAGATTGGAGAGCAAGCCCGGGCTGACATTGAAAAGATGATGAATGCTTCCGTATATCTCGATTTATGGATAAAGGTTAAAAAGAACTGGCGGGACAACCAGAACAATCTTAACCAACTGGGTTATCGAAACTGATTGAAACCAGGTTCAAATAGCAGACTACGAGGAGTAGAGTTTGATGGATAGCATCGCATTGGCATCTTATCTGGATAGTACCAATCTTAAGCCGGAAGCCCGGGGAGAGGAAATTGAGGCTTTATGCCAAGAAGCGATTGAATATAACATGGCTGCTGTTTGCGTTCATCCCTACCGTCTTCCCTGGGCGTACCGCTGCTTATATGGAAGCCCGGTTCACATTGGTACCGTAATTGGTTTTCCATTAGGGGCCGTGGGTCTGGCCAGTAAAGCATATGAGGCTGCCAAGGCACTGGAACTCGGTGCCAATGAGCTGGACATGGTGATTAACATTGGAGCCGTTAAGGATCAGGACTACACTGTAGTACGCAAAGAAATTGAGTCGGTGGTGGTGCTAAAACAGCAAACCGATTTTGTTCTTAAGCTCATCGTCGAGACTGCTCTATTGAATCAATTGGAGTTGGCTAACATAACAGAACTCATAAATCAGACCGATGCAGATTTTATTAAGACCTCAACCGGATTTTCCAGCCGGGGTGCCAGCCTGGAGGATTTGATTATCATTAACCAACACAAACGGCCGTCTCTCAAGGTTAAAGCCTCTGGCGGCATTAAAGACCTCGATTTTGCCCTATCTTTAATTAGGTCAGGTGCGGTTCGGCTTGGAACCAGCAGTGCTGCCCAGATAATACAGGCATACAATACTCGACAACAAATGCTGAATGATTAACCATGGCTACAGGTTAAGGAGATTGAATGTATTTCCGCAGTCCTTCCATCATATTAAAAACCCGGAACCTTCGCGAGAGTGATCAAATCGTTTCTACATTCACGGAAAAAGAGGGTAAGATAACGGCCGTGGCCAAGGGTGTAAAAAAGCCCAAAAGCAGTCTGCGGGGTTGCGTACAGCCGTTTTGTTATTCACACCTATTTTTCAGCAAAGGACGTGACATGGATCTAATTACACAAGGGAAAATTATTGATTTCTTTGGCAATTCCCGTGAGGATATTAACCGCACTCTCTACTGTATATATATGATGGAACTTATGGACAAGAGCCTTATGGAAAAGGTGCCGATGCCTAATTTATTTGCAGTTTGTCTGGAGGTCCTACAGGCTATGAATAAAGAGGGATTCAATCCTATGCTGATACGATACTTTGAAAGCCGGCTTTTAGTGAACCTGGGATACAAACCTGTGCTCGACCGTTGTGCGCGGTGTAGCCGTCCCGAATCCAAGACCATTGACTTCAGTATGGCTGATGGCGGATTAATATGTGATTCTTGCCGGGAAACGACCGGAACACAAATGAGCCTGCGCGGGGACTGCTTGGCTTTAATCAAATTGCTTTTTGAAGGTTCATTTCAAGCTGTCCGCAGAGTCAAGGCATCATCAGCAGCAACACAGCAATTGGAGGTATTTCTGGAGGCTTACTTGGAGTATCATGTGGAAAGAAAGTTTCGAGTCAAAAACACAATCCTCTGGCTTAAACAAACCATACTGGCACCCATTTGACAAGCTTGGAACCAGTTGTTAAACTATCAATGAATTTAATAGCCGAGCAATGATGAAGAAGAGTAAGATGAACGGTCTCTCCCAGAAAGCCGGGAAGGATGTGAACCGGTAGGGGCTAAATCTGAAGGGCACTTCGGAGTAAAAGGCATTAAGGAAGTGGGCCACGTGTCAAGCAGGGTGGAACCGCGGGAAAACCCCGTCCCTGTTATGTTACGGGCGTTTTTTATTTTGGGATCCAGGAGTTGGATCGTTTTAGTTAATACTATAGTTAATCATCCTTTAGATATTGATTAAACAGGAGGGTGCTTTAATGAATTTCCAGCAAATCATTATGAATCTACAGGAATATTGGGGTCAACAGGGATGTATTATTCAGCAGCCTTACGACTTGGAAAAGGGTGCGGGGACCATGAACCCGGCTACTTTCCTCCGCTGTTTAGGTCCAGAGCCATGGAACGTGGCTTATGTAGAACCATCTCGGCGGCCAACAGACGGCCGTTATGGAGAAAATCCGAACCGTTTGCAGCATTATTATCAGTTTCAGGTAATCTTAAAACCATCTCCAGACAATGTGATCGAGCTTTATCTTGACAGCCTGCGCCGGTTGGGAATAGAACCGGAAAAGCATGATATCCGGTTGGTAGAGGACAACTGGGAGTCTCCTACCCTCGGAGCATGGGGATTAGGTTGGGAAATCTGGCTTGATGGTATGGAAGTAACCCAATTTACCTACTTCCAACAATGTGGCGGATTCGATTGTCACCCGGTGTGCGCCGAGATTACTTATGGTATCGAACGGATCGCTATGTACATCCAGAATAAAGAAAATGTTTTCGATGTTGAATGGGTGGATGACATTACCTATGCCGATGTGCACCATCAATCTGAGGTAGATTATTCTCACTACAATTTCACCATTGCTGATGTGCCAACCTTGACAACTATGTTTAATATGTGCGAAGAAGAGGCACGTAGAGTTTCGGAACTTAAGCTGCCTCAACCAGCTTATGATTATGTTTTGAAATGCTCGCATCTTTTTAATCTGCTTGATGCCCGCGGGGCAATTAGCGTTACTGAACGTACGGGTTATATTGGCAGGGTACGCAACCTCGCCCGGATGGTGGCCCGTGAGTACCTCGAACAGAGAGAAAGGATGGGTTACCCGCTTATTAAGGATGAAAAGCTGAGGCGAGAACTCTTACAAACAAAGGAGGTCCAAGCTTAATGAGCAAAGACATGCTTCTTGAGATCGGTGTAGAAGAGATACCTTCGGCATTGATGAAGGCAGCCCTGGATGATCTAAAGTCTATTGCTGTAACCAAGTTCCAATCCAGCCGTATAGGTTTTACTGATATTGCCACTATGGGTACTCCCCGCCGATTGGTATTACACGTTAAAGGCCTGGAAGAAAGGCAGGAAGACAGTGTAGCCGAGAGCCGGGGGCCCAAAAAAAGCAGTGCCTACAATCCAGACGGCACTCCCAGCAAGGCGGCACAAGGCTTTGCCCGCAGCCAGGGGATTGATGTATCGGAATTACGAGTCAAAGATGAGTATGTTTATGCAGTAAAACAAGAAACTGGAGTACTGACAGAAGAGTTATTGCCGAATCTTATCACCGAAGTTATCTGTTCATTGAACTTCCCGCGATCGATGCGGTGGGGATATTATCTTACCCGCTTTGCCCGTCCTATCAGATGGTTACTGGTTATGTTCGGAGATAAAATGATTAATATCACTATCGAAAATGTGGGCAGTGCCGGCTGGACCATGGGACACCGTTTCCTGGCTCCTGAACCAATTCCGGTGAATAGTATAAGTGATTATTTTGCGGTATTGCGTGACAATTTTGTGATTGTTGACCATAAGGAGAGAATGGAAAGAATCTGGTCTCAGGTTAAGGAAGTGGCAGATATAGCTGGGGGTGCGGCTAAGGAAAACGAAGACCTGCTTGAGGAAGTAACCTTTTTAGTCGAGTATCCCACCGCTTTTTATGGACGCTTTTCGGAATCGTACCTGGAGGTTCCTCCCGAGGTTCTTACAACCAGCATGATTGGCAACCAACGTTATTTCCCAGTATTCGATAAAAATGACCAGCTTATGGCTGGTTTTATCGGGGTCAGGAATGGAACAGATTATTATTTGGACCAGGTCAGGTCTGGTAACGAAAGAGTTCTTAAAGCCCGCTTAGAGGATGCCCTTTTCTTCTGGAAGGAAGATACCTCCCAACCACTATCTGAATTGGTGCCAGGACTCAAAGACGTCCTTTTCCATGAAAGGCTCGGCAGCGTATTCGAAAAAGTAGAATGCCTGCGTAAATTGGCTGTTATTTTAGGGAATGAACTTGGGCTCAGCAGCCCTGACAAACTGGACCGAGCAGCTTTACTCTGTAAAGCTGACCTGCTCAGCAACATGGTTTACGAATTCCCGGAATTACAGGGAATCATGGGAAGATATTATGCTCTCCATGGTAATGAAGATAAGGAAGTCGCTGAAGCCATTGTTGAACACTACCTTCCCAGGTTTGCCGGTGATGGTAATCCCAGGTCGGCTACCGGTATTGCTCTAGCTTTAGCGGAGAAGCTCTTTAACCTAACTGCGTTCTTTGCCCTGGGCATAAAACCATCTGGTTCCCAGGATCCCTATGCCTTGAGACGTCAAGCACTCGGTATCGTTAATATAATTCTGGACGCAGGAATTAGAATTGATCTCCGGTCTTTGATAGTTAAAACCCATAACTTGATGGATAGTTTTAAGCTTGATGTCAGTGCAGACAACACAGCAGCTGACCTAATGGATTTTATTTTGCAAAGAATGCGGGGATTTATGCTGGACAAGGGCTATTCCTATGACGTAATCGATGCCGTCTTATACCAGGGGAACAACAATTTACTCCAGATTGTCGACCAAGCGGAGGCTGTCAGTCAATTCAAGAACGCAGCTGAGTGGGAGGACTTCTTAGTGGTATTTAACCGCTCCCACAATCTGAGTAAGAAATGGGAAAGCCGGGCAGTGGTCCCCGAAGTCCTTATAGATGAAAGTGAGAAGGTTCTTTATAATCATTACCTGCAAGTCAAACCCGTATTAGAAAAGTTGATCCAGGAAGGCGGATACACTGATGGATTAAAGCTGCTCGCCGAATTGCGTATGGATGTAGATAGCTTTTTTGAGGCAGTTATGGTAATGGTCGAGGATGAAGAATTAAGGGCTGCCAGACTTGGTATATTGAAATCTATAGCTGGCTTATGCAACTCAATAGCAGATTTTACCAGAGTGGTATCTTAAAAATTTTCCTTGCCAACAGGATTTTTTTAGTCTATATAGTATATGTAATTGGTGTGTAATTACCCAAAAAGTATAGCATAATTGGGTGGTGAAAAAAATCGAGCTTAATGAGCGGCAAGAGAAAATTCTGGATATAGTGAAAAGCCACGGCCCTATTACCGGCGAGAGTATTGCTGAACTTCTTGAAGTTACCAGGGCAGCTTTGCGACCGGACCTGGCTGTTTTGACCATGTCTGGTTATCTGGAGGCAAAACCCAGGGTCGGATATACGTATAAAGCTGATGGTTTCAGTAATAAGGTGAAAAAGATACTCAATCAATACCGGGTCAAAGACATAATGTCCATGCCGGTGGTGATTAAAGAAAAATGCAGTATATATGACGCCATCGTAACCTTATTTATAGAAGATACCGGAACCATTTTTATTGTTGAAGAAGACAATTCCTTGGCTGGAGTAGCTTCGAGGAAGGATCTTCTCAAAGCCACCATGGGTCAGGTGGACATTCACAAGGTGCCGGTTACAGTAATAATGACCCGTATGCCTAATGTTATTACAGTGAATAGCGATGATACAGTAGTTGAGGCGGTAAAAAAATTGGTTGAACACGAAGTGGATTCCTTGCCAGTGCTTAGAATGAACATTGGCAGTTCCGGAGAAGAAAGTCAGGAAGTATTGGGGCGGATTACCAAGACCAACATTACCCGTCTGTTTCTTGACCTAGCCTTGAAATAAAACGAGGAGGTATTAATTTGACGGATCACTTACCCGGGGTGTTTATAGTATCAGATTCGATTGGTGAAACAGCTGAGATGGTGGTTAGGGCGGCAGCCAGCCAATTTAATTCTGGTACCATGGAAATAAGGCAGATACCCAATATTTCTGATAAAGGAACCATCGCCGAGGTTGTCCATCAGGCTATGGAAAGTAATTTTATGATTGCTTACACCCTGGTTTTGGATGAACTAGCGGAATTTTTGCGTCAGGAAGCCCGAAGAGTCGGAGTCGTATGTGTAGATATATTAGGACCTATTATTTTGGCCTTCGAAGAAGCCAGTCATCTGGCCCCTAAAAGAGAACCTGGCCTTTTACGCAGGGTAGATGAAATGTATTACCGACGAGTTGAAGCAGTGGAATTTGCGGTGCGTTATGATGACGGCAAAGATCCTAAAGGAATTACTCTGGCTGATATCGTTCTGGTCGGGGTTTCCCGAACGTCCAAAACGCCGCTTTCCATGTACCTGGCACATAAACGCGTGAAAGTGGCTAATGTCCCGCTGGTACCTGAGGTAACACCTCCCGAAGAATTGTTTCAATTAGAGCGGGGTAAAGTGATTGGTCTGGTTATCAAACCCGATTTATTGAACAGTATCCGTATTGAAAGACTTAAAACCCTGGGATTAACTGGACAAGCCAGCTATGCAAACTACGAAAGAATTGTAGAAGAGCTGGAATTTGCCGATTCCATTATGAAAAGGCTAGGATGCCCTGTAATAGATGTAACCAACCGGGCTGTTGAAGAGACTGCCAGCAAAATACTTGAAATCTACTATAGGAGGTTAAGTAATGTCTAGTAAGAAATATGTCTACCTGTTTGAGGAAGGAAAATCCGATATGCGTGCCCTGTTGGGAGGAAAGGGTGCAAATCTGGCCGAGATGACCAATATCGGATTACCGGTGCCCCCCGGATTTACAATTACAGCTGAAGCCTGTAATGAATATCTATCCCTCAATCAGGACTTCCCGGAAGGTACCCTGGAACAGACATTTGCAGCCTTAAGTACATTGGAAGAGAAAACCGGGAAAAAATTTGGTGATAAGCAAAACCCCCTGTTAGTTTCAGTGCGTTCTGGAGCGGCAGTCTCTATGCCGGGGATGATGGATACTATATTGAACTTGGGACTTAATGATGAGTCTGTCCAAGGACTGGCTTCCTTATCTGGTGATGAGAGATTCGCCTATGATTGCTATCGCAGATTTATCCAAATGTTCGGCAATGTGGTCCTGGAGATGGAACACTCTCATTTTGATGAGGTTATAGAGAGACATAAACGCAAATTAGGGTTGATTTTTGATTATGAGATACCAGCCTCCGAATTGAAGGAGATAATTATCGAATACAAACGGCAGGTAAAACAAGATAAGGCAATAGAATTTCCGCAAGATGTACGGGAACAGTTGATAATGGCCATCAAAGCCGTATTTGGTTCCTGGAATAATCAGAGGGCTATCGTATACCGTCGTATCAATAAAATAGGTGATGACCTTGGGACGGCAGTAAATGTTCAATGTATGGCTTTTGGAAATCTGGGCGAAGATTGCGGTACTGGCGTTGCCTTTACTCGGAGTCCGTCGACTGGCGAGCGAGAATTATACGGTGAATTCCTGGTCAATGCCCAAGGAGAAGATGTGGTGGCGGGAATCAGAACCCCTCTGCCTATATCAAAATTGCAGGAAAATCTCCCTTCCGTATTTAAACAGTTTGTGGATACTTGTACTAATCTGGAAAAACATTATCGCGATATGCAAGACATAGAGTTCACCGTAGAAAAAGGCGTTCTGTATATGCTGCAGACCAGGACCGGCAAAAGAACAACCAAAGCAGCGGTTAAAATAGCGGTGGATATGGTTGGTGAGGGACTTATAAGTAAGGATGAAGCTCTCCTGAGGATCGACCCTGAACAGATCGATCAGCTTCTACATAGACAGATTGATACAAGTGCCCAATTGGATCCTATAGCAAAAGGACTTCCTGCCTCTCCGGGAGCGGCAAGTGGTAAAGTAGTCTTGGATGCAGACTTGGCTGAGAAATTAGGCGAATCCGGGGAGAGAGTCGTGTTGGTGCGCAATGAAACTGCCCCCGACGATATTCACGGGATTGTTCATTCGCAGGGAGTTTTGACCGCTCGCGGGGGCATGACATCGCACGCAGCAGTGGTCGCTCGTGGGATGGGAAAACCTTGCGTGTGCGGTTGTGAGGCTATAAAGATAGATTTTGAGGCTAAGCAGTTTAGTGTTAACGGTATAGTGGTTAAAGAAGGGGACATTATTACACTCGACGGATCTAGCGGTAATGTAATGTTGGGTGAAGTTCCTATGATCGAACCGACTTTATCGGAAGAGTTCCAAACATTACTCAGTTGGGCTGATGAGGTTAAAAAGATAGGGGTTCGGGCTAATGCTGATACTCCAGAAGATGCATCCAAGGCAAGAGAATTCGGTGCGCAGGGAATAGGTCTGTGCCGTACCGAGCATATGTTTATGGCCCAAGAACGCCTGCCAATTGTTCAAGAAATGATTCTAGCCGATAATTTAGGTGACCGGGAGATTGCCCTGACCAAATTGCTGCCATTCCAGCGCGAAGACTTTTACGGAATCCTTAAAGCGATGGCGCCCTACCCGGTAACAATCAGACTGCTGGATCCGCCTTTACATGAGTTCCTCCCCGATCATGAATCCTTGTTGTTGGAAATTGCCGACATGAAATACAAAAATGCTAATCCTTACGAGATCTATGCTAAAGAACAGCTGGCCAAAAAGGTACATCAATTGTCGGAAGCGAATCCTATGCTTGGCCATAGAGGCTGCCGACTGGGACTAACCTATCCTGAAATTTATATTATGCAGGCCCGGGCCATTTTTGAAGCAATGTACCAACTCCAGGATGAAGGCATTAATACCTTCACCGAGGTTGAAATCCCCTTAGTAATGGACCAGATGGAATTCACCTTGCTACGGGAAGACATACTAACTGTATATGCCCAACTTAAACAAACCAAGCAAAAAGAACTGGATTTTGTTTTGGGTACAATGTTGGAATTGCCGCGGGCTTGTATAGTTGCTGATGAAATTGCCCAACAAGCTGAGTTCTTCTCGTTTGGTACCAACGATTTAACCCAGACAACCTTGGGATTTAGCCGTGACGATGCTGAAGGCAAATTTATACCGGTTTATCTGGAAAGAAAAATTATGAAAGATAATCCATTTGCGGTTCTGGATCGAAAAGGGGTGGGGGCGTTAATGAAAATAGCGGTCGAGAAAGCCCGCGCGGTACGTCCGGATATCCTAATGGGTATTTGCGGGGAGCATGGTGGAGAACCAAGTTCTGTAGAATTTTGTCACCTCATCGGGCTTAATTATGTAAGCTGTTCACCTTATAGAATTCCAATTGCCCGGTTGTCAGCAGCTCAGGCAAAAATAAAGAACGGTTAAACGTTTCTATGAACCTCTCACAGGAGCTCCATAGAAAGGAGCTCCTTTTTTGTTGGGTATATATGTTAGGCTTCTCACCCGGGTGTTCTGGTAATTGACTCAAAAGGAATTAAGGCGACCTTGTAGTATAAAGAGTAGTAGAAAGATATCTGAGTACCCAAACGTAATTAAGAATATAAAGTGTTTAGCTGAGAACATATGTTTGTGGATGAATATATTTCTGGTATAATATGCCTACCAATACAATTTGTTTGATATCAAAAAATGAAAATTACGACGGTCTTTAAACCATTTTGTTGGGAAGAGTATAAATTAATAAACCGGTGCAGCTGAATTTTCGGTCTTGAAAAGGGGTGATTAAATGACCGTAAGGGAGGAAATAGAAGCTAGGGAATCGGCAAGTCTTAGCAAACTGGCGGTACCATCCAAATGTTCGGGTGGACGGCAGAAGAGGGAAGAACCTGACCCTATCCGTACCTGTTTTATGATAGATAGGGACCGGATAATCCATTCTAAGTCTTTCCGGCGTCTAAAACACAAAACCCAGGTATTTGTTGCTCCCCCGGGTGACCATTACCGAACTCGTCTAACCCATACCCTGGAAGTGAGCCAAATCGCTCGTACTATAGGTGCAGGACTGAATCTCAACCTTGATCTTATTGAAGCTATCGCCCTGGCTCACGATGTTGGTCATACCCCGTTTGCCCATGCCGGCGAACAAATATTAAATGAGATCAGCTGCGGTCATTTTCGCCACAGCGAGAATAGCATCAGGGTTCTGACCCGGGTGGAACAACACAAAGAGCATAGCGGTTTAAATCTGACTGCTGAAGTTTTGGACGGGGTCATCCATCATAGTGGTTATGGTCAAGGTGGGCCATTGGCCTCAACCCTGGAAGGGCAGGTTATCCGAATAAGTGACAAGATAGCCTACGTTCAGCACGACATAGATGACGCTATCCGGGCAGGATTATTGACCCTGGATGAGATTCCCAAAGAACTATTAGATATTTTGGGTGTTACCCATAGCCAAAGGATAGCTACCCTGGTAATAGATACTATATTCCATACGCGTAAGCTGATTGATGCCGAGGAGTCGGTCGTAGTTGAACCGAGTAAGGAGATAGAAAGAGCTTTATGGGGACTAAGGGAATTCATGTTTGAAAACATATACCGGGGATCCGTATGCTTGGAGGAGCGTAATCGAGCCATGTTCATAATATCCCATCTTTACGAGTATTACATGAAATATCCCGATAAGATGAGCCCGCTATACCTCCAAATAGCGGATGAAGAGGGTAGGGAAAGGGCGGTTTTGGATTATATCTCTGGTATGAGCGATGCATATTGTATAAATCTTTTCCAGGATATTTATATACCTCAGTCTATGGTTCCGGAGACGGGAAAGATTTTCAGCCCCTATCGTGCAGGCTAATAGTTTCAATGTAATTGCGATTTTTTTCAACAGCTAAAGAGGTATTTCACTAGCTGTATAGAATAGTAGGTTGATATCATGACGTATTACGAAGATGATCAAAAAATTCTCCAAATCCAAGACCAGGTGGATATAGTAGAACTGATATCAGAAACAGTACCGCTGAGCCGTAGGGGAAATAATTACTGGGGCTTGTGTCCGTTTCATGGAGAAAAAACTCCTTCCTTCAGTGTAAGCCGGGATAAGCAAATGTTTTATTGCTTCGGTTGTCACACCGGCGGTAATATATTTACCTACGTCATGAAGAAAAATGGTTTGGAATTCAAGGAAGCCCTGGAATTACTGGCGGCTAAAGCAGGAGTAGAACTTACCCGGCCCAAGGATCGATCTAAAGCTGATTTAAACAAAACAATTGCTGGCATAAATAATGCCGCTGCCCAATTCTATCACCAGAATTTGCTGGGACCTCCAGGGAAAATGGCGCGTTCATATTTAGATAAGCGAGGAGTAAATGAGCAAACAATTAAAACCTATGTTCTAGGTTATGCCAGTGATGATTGGCAGGGTCTGATTGATTTTCTGTTGGCCAAGGGTTATAGTACTGAGATCCTCAAAGTTTCCGGGCTTATTAAACGCAGTGATAATCAGGACCGTTTCTATGATCTATTCAGGAACAGGGTTATTTTCCCAATTATGCTTTACAACCGTGATGTTATAGGGTTTGGAGGCAGAAGTTTGGGGGATGTCCTGCCAAAATATCTAAATACCCCTGAGACCGAATTGTTTTCGAAGCGAAAAAACTTATACGGTTTGGCTCAGGCAAGAGAGAATATAAGAGAGAAAAACAATGCCATAATAGTGGAAGGATACATGGACTGTATCAAGCTGCACCAAGCAGGCATTATGAATGTAGTAGCTACACTTGGGACTGCTCTTACTGCCGAACAAGCTCAGTTGCTGCGCCGATATACGGAAAAGGTCACCGTAATCTATGATGGTGATGAAGCCGGGCAGAACGCAACCATGCGCGCGGCAGGAATTCTACGCCAAGCAGGGATTAAAATCGAAATCATAAGTCTTCCTGCGGGCAAAGACCCAGATGATTTTATTGATTCTTTAGGGAAAGAGGGATTTTTACATTATATCGAGAATAATGTATCTAGTTATTTAGAATTCAACCTTAAACGACAAATCCAATCTGCCCCGTTGTTGGATTTGGACACTAAAATCCGAATCATAAATACGTTCAAAGACGAGATTGACAATCTCAACAGTTGGGTCGAGAAGGATTCATATATTAAGATGCTGGCTCGCAAACTAAAAGTTGAAGAAAATATCATCTATAGGGAATTTCGGTCCGGCAATAATCAACATCAGTATAGGAATAATAACATAAGAATCCGGGATAATATTAAATACGGTAAATATGGTCTTCAAGAGAAAATTCTGGCAGCAATGTTAAAAGACCCATTACTATATAAGAAAATTAAGTCGAGTATTGGTATAAATTTTTTTGCCAATCCAGAATACCAGGCATTTATATCTGCATACGACCAGACAGAAGGGGAACCAAACGAAAGAATCAAGAAAATCGCAGCCAAGGTAGATTTAGAATTAACATCTGCAACCCAGGCGATGATTGCCATGTTTATGGATGAAGAAAATTATGATCTGGATAGAGAAGTGGAAGAATTTATAATGCGGGTCGAACAAAAAAAAGCCGAACAGCACTGGGAAAAAACATACGGACAAGTGACATTGTTAGGAGATCAAGGAGATTTTCACTCCATACTTAAGTATATAATCAATATTACCAAAGTAGAAAATTTGGCCCGGGAAGGAGGTTCACTGTGAAACTGGAAAATAAGATTGCGGAGAGCATAAGTAGTCTGGCCGAAAAGGGTAAAAAGAAGAAAAACCTGACGTATGAAGAGATAATGGAAGAACTTCAGAATTATAGCCTGGAGCCAGATATGCTTGATGATATTCTGGAGCATCTGCAGACACTGGGCATTA